>NZ_SJPW01000002.1:746362-845667 GCF_007860125.1 Rubripirellula tenax | reverse complement strand
AGGTGCCGACGGTGATGAGCACTCGCGAGGTGGCGTCCGTTTTCGAGGGACTCGAGGGAGTTCATCTGACGATCGCCCAGTTGTTGTATGGATGTGGAATGCGGATCAGTGAGGCAATCCGTTTGCGAGTGAAGGACATCGACTTCGACAATCACCTGATCGAAATTCATGGTGCGAAGGGTGATAAAAGTCGTCTGGTGCCGCTGCCGGCTGAGTTGGTGGAGCCGTTGCAGCGATTCGTCGAGTCCCGCCGGGCTCTTCACGAACATGACTTAGCCAATGGTACGGCGTCGGTGTGGTTGCCGCACGCTTTACATCGCAAGTATCCGTCGGCTCATCGCGAGTTCCGCTGGCAGTACTTGTTTGCTTCGCACCGATTGTCGCGGGACCCTCGCACCGGCGATCGCCATCGGCACCACATTCATTACGAAACATTTCCGCGACATTTGAAAGTGGCGGTTGATTCGGCGGAAATCGATAAGCATGTGACAAGCCACACGTTCAGGCACTGTTTTGCGACACACTTGCTTTGGTCGGGGACCGACATCCGAACGGTGCAGGAGCTGCTCGGGCACAGCGACGTCAAGACGACGATGATTTACACCCACGTGATGANCCGGCCGGGCGTGCGGATCGTTAGCCCGCTGGATCGACTGTCGGAGGCAACCGGCCGGCAGCCCGCGGGGAAAAGTTACCAGGAAGGCCGGATCGCCTACGAGGCCGGCTGACTCGTCCAACAGCCTGCTGTGTCGAACGGGCAGAAATTTTGAGTGCGATCGCGAATCCTTCACAGGTTTGCTTTACGCCATCCAGATGGCGGCATCGAAACGCCGTCGGCTTTGCGAAGCTGTTGTCAGTCGACACTGGTCAAGCAGTTGATTTGCCATCGCGAGTTTCGATGGCATCGGTTTGGGAAGAACCTACACCGGATCCAACAAGCTTCGATTGTCGGTGGCAATTGTCGCGGGCCACACTGATCAGGACTGCATTGACGATCAATGAAGCGTTGCTGGCCCATTGCGTGGGATGCAAAAGCCCAGGCACGTGGTTTGAAACCGCACCCGCTCGGCACCCGCAAAGCTCATTGATTGGGTGTCGAAACTGGCTTCGCACCATGCCGTTAATTCGGGTGCCCAGTAGATGCATTTCGAATTCTTTGACCACGCTTCTCGATTTTTAAGGTGGCAAACGTTTGGGCACCAGTTTTGGCCCCTTTTGGCGTTCAGAAGGCCATTTTTGGAAACATGGCGATGCAATAAGTTGCTAAAACACCGTGTTTTCGGGGCCGCGTTGGTTGGCACCTCTGCTGAGATTCCGAACAGGTGCCAAAACGGGATTTGCAATAGGTCGGGAAAAAGCATGGGAATCACCCCCTTTCCCACATCCTTTTGACTACACATCTTTTGCCTCTCCCCCGTTGCAGGGGACGGAGGCGGGTAATTCCTTTTGACGATTTCCGATCGAAAAATTGTTACGACGGATCAAAAACTTGGGTGCCAACCGGCGACGGTGGTGAAGTCGCCGGTATCGTGACGCCCGGCCTCTCGTTCTTGCCGGTGCCTACCGTCGCGGCAGGCACCGGCGTGTTACGACGTAGGCACGGCTGCCTGATCAGGCGACCTGCGAACGCTTTGCCCTTCTGGCTCTCGCTCTTCGGTTAGCACGAGTTGAGATGCCCCGCTTTAGCGACGTCATCAGATCCGCGTTGTCAGATGGACTGGTTGCGGCCATCCACTTGTTCGCGTCTTTGATGCGATAATTCAGTTCATCGTAGTAGTCGTCATTCAACGCGACGTAGGGACAGATGCCAGCGAACACGTTTAGCAGACTGATGGTGCGACGACTCGGATTCAAGGTATCGCCGGACGCAATTCGGTTGATCGTTGACGGGTAGCAACTGCAAAAATCAGCCAGTCGCGTCAGTGTCGGGAACCGTTTTGAGGATCGAACGCCTTGCTGGTTGCATTTGTTCAGATAGTCGACCAACCGCTCATCGGAATCCATTATCCGCATTTTGGATCGGTGGCTTAGTCCCTGCATTTCGATCATCTCGCCGAAGGCTTGCAGGTCAATATCGTTGAGGCTCGTATTCATATCGTTGCTTTCAAGTCAGAGTCGGGTCAGGTCGCCGCAGCAACACTGCGGTGACGCAAAAAGTCATGTCCCGATTGAACAGCAAATTGCCCGGACCGCAAAATGTGTGAAGGCTGGGCTAAGTTCGTGCAAGCGATGCACAAGCCCAGGCACGGTTCTGAGTTAGGCGATGATCATGCCACCACCGCGGCCGAACACCACCTCAACCGAAGTGCCTGCGATGCTGCTCAGATGACCATGCGACTGCATGGGTTCGATCCATTACTGGACGGCCACCAAGTCAAACGATCCGGCCTGTCGCGTGTAGCTCAATGAAGTGCGTGACACCTCATGCCCAAACTTGGTACCGGTGCAGTCGGTTAACTTGCGAGGTGCTGCCGAAGTACGCTTCGAGCCTTTCACTTCAGCAATGGCTGCATCAGTTGGTCCCGGCGGACTTGGAATGATGCAAAACGAGTTTGCGAGCGATGTTTAAAATCGGAGTCCGATTCGAGCTTCAAATTACAGGTTTGGCAGACGACCCACATCTCGGTTGGCCGACTTTTTGATTTCGAATACCAATGATCGTATTGGGCGATCGACAGCGGGCTGCCACGGTCATCGAGGATGGCGACTTCCTCGCAGCATGGGCAGTTGTAGCTTCTGTAAAAGTCCCTGACGGTCCTTACCAACTGTGCCCTTGTCTCCCCTGTCGGATTTCGACGACGTTCAATTGCCTCGATGCGGTCGATGATTTGTGCAAACCCGATGTCGATTTTTTCTTCCAGTCGTTTTAGGTGCGTTATCACGTCGTCTTCGCTCATGGGATACTTCTTCGCAATCGTTTCGGGGAAATGACAGTCGGTTTCGGGTTAGATTTCAACCAATCATCGAACCGGATCGGTGCGGCCGGCATGCACAATGCTTGATTCGATCACGGATCTAGTATTCCCAATCCTCGTGCCGCACTGGTAGCCGATTGAGTAGTTGGCGGCGGTGGGGCCAGTCGGGCATGAACTGGTGCATCCAGTTTTGGAATCGTTCGTTGTGCGTCGGTTCTAGGATGTGAACCATCTCGTGGACCATGATGTACTCCAGGCACTCGGGCGGTTTCTTGGCCAAGTCGGTGTTCAGCCGGATCGTTTTTGCGTTGGAGTTGCAACTGCCCCAGCGGGTTTTCATTCGGCGAACATACATCCCCGCGACTTCGACACCGATGACGCGTTCCCATTTCGTCATCAACGGTTCGGCCGCTGACTTGACCTGGTCGCGGTACCAGTCCTCGACGATTCGGTGCCGCTTAACATCAAAACACGCATTTACGGCCCCAAACGCCGTGGCCGCAAGTCTAGCAAAGCCCCCAACCGGCTAATACGACGCAGACGGGTGGTAGCGAATCGGCGGCTCAATCTGGCGATCGAAAAAATTCGAAATTTCAGTCAACCGTGACCGGGGAAGCCAGGAATACGCCAGATAACCCATGGCGTAAAGGGCTGCGTGGGACCGCCGACGGCCGAGTGGGTTGCTAGTCGTACAGTTCCGCCACGAGATTCGAAGTTGCAAGGTTGAAGATCGAGTTACCGCTATTGCGGCGATTCTGTTTTGGTTTTCGGGCAACTTTGGCAACTGCGTTGCCGGGGGGCTGAGTTCACTCAAATGGCCTGCGGAGGCTGTCGGCCGAACGGTCCACTACCGCCAGCCTGTGCGGTCACCAAAGTGCCCTCTGAAATCGTTGGCGTCCTGTTCGCGGTGGGCGGTCAGTCCGTCGTAAGACCTTGACGGGTTGAAAACGCAACTTGGGGTGGCTATCAACGAAGGTCCCTCGCTGCACCACCACCCCGAAGCCAGCCTTAGAAATGTCAATCGATGAAATGTGCCAGGAACTCGTGGCAATCGAACGTGAGGCCGGTCAAAAGATCGGGTTTGTCATTCTCGCTATTGAGAATGCGACCGGCGAGGCGAGTGAATATGGAGTCTACATCTGCGAATATTGCGTGGCTGCATGTCTTGATTACTGCCGCTATCGCTTGAAAACGAATGACGATGAGATTCCCAACTGCCAATGCCTTAAAACTTTTCGCGGTGACGGTAACTGGATCGTCTGTATCGGTACCGAAGGAGCAACTGAAGTGTTGTCGGTACTTCAACGGTACGGGCATGACATCCACGAAGAGGACATCGTAAAAATTAAACCAGACGATGCATCACTACTGCCGTTTACTCGGTATTCCCGGTTGATCAAACCGCCGGAAATTGTTCCTGAATTCGGCGGCAAGTTGAACTTTGACGACATACCCAAGGGAAATACAGTACGCCACAAGGCCCCAGTCCCCGCTGAAAATTTCAAGTGCATCAAGCGGCGTATGCAGAACGATGACATAGTGAAATCGGAAGTCGATGGGTTGATCTTTGAATTTGAAACTGTTGCAAATCCGCAAGACCGATACCCGGACGACCTGTCCAGCGACCCGCCGATGCTGTTGACCCACGAGGTCGTCGTTTACGACTTGGTCGGTGCTTGCATAGTTGCATTGGGGCTCTCAAAAACGAGAGTAGAGCTCGAACGACAAAGCGAAAAGGCAGCATCAGAGTCGGCGAATCTGAGTGACGAAAAACGAGAGTCTATCACTAAAATACTTTCGCCGAAATCCGATAGTCGCTCAGCGAAAAAACGTGGCAGGCCCCGGGTGAAGGTACTTACCGGCATTGAGAAGCAGATCATGTACTTGCGTGAAGCTGGAAGGAAACCAAAAGAGATCAACAAGTTGCTGGCGTCGGAGTTGGCGGCGGCCGGTATTGAGTGTTCTTCGAAAGTTATCGACAGGATTCGCAAGCGTGTCGAAAGTAATTCGACACGCAAAAACTTGGAAGAATCGTCCGATTCTTCGGAGGAAAATAGTTCGAGCTAATTCCTCCAAGTAGAAAACTGAAAAAAAAAATTGTTCGGGTGCCTCTTGGAGTTTACGTCAATTCGTAACGTCGACTTTCGGAATCAATTCTCTTTTTCGCTTTTCCTCCCGTTCGTCAGGTCAAATTTCGAAACGTCAGACATGGTGTTTGAACGAAGTTTCCTGAACGGGAGTTTTCATGAGCCAACAGAAGCGAAGCACGCCCTCCGGCGACAGAACTGTGCCCGCGATGATGAGCGTCGATGACGTTGCACGTGAACTGGGCTGTTCGCCCAAGCACATACGCCGGATGGCGGATGTGGGAAAAATTCCGCCGTTTGTGAAGCTGGGCCGGCTTTCCCGAATGCCCAGCGAAGTGTTCGCCGAGTGGTTGCGAAACGGCTGCCAACCAGTACGCAAAGCGTCGCGGAGCCGACGCCAGTGAGCGTGCTACGGAGTCCGCAAGATCATGCGGATTTTCCAGTCATGCGATCGCTGCAGTACCAGCAGCTTACGCAAAAGTCCAACACGGCGGTAACTGCCACCGGCCGGGACGAAATTCAATTCAACAAATGTTTTGTGAGCATCAAGATGGTTAAAAAATTAAGCGAGATCCTGCGAGAGAAAAACCAAGCGACCGACGTTGCGAAAGTTTGGGCGGCGACACGCCACAACGATGGACGTTTGCCAAGTGGCGAGTACGTTGCGGAAATCGTTCAAGGGGAAGCGTTTGAATCGTCGAACGCGACCCCGGGCTTCCGCTTGACATTCGAGGTTGTCGAAGGCAAACACAAGGGTGATAGGTTTTGGCACAGCCTTTGGATCACCGATAAGGCAATGCCGATGACGAAGCGCCAGCTCGAAAAACTCAACATCGCCGAACTTAAACAGCTCGACGACCCACTGCCAGTCGTTTTTCGATGCAACGTGTCTCTAGTCCTCAAGGTGAGCGACGGTGGCTACGAATCCAACGAAGTGAAGTGGTTCAACGTAATTGGCCGAACGGAGCCCGAACCCGATCCTTTTGCACCGAAACCAGGACCGAGTCCGTCTGGTGACGCGACACCATCGGACCCTGACACGATTGTTGCCGGAACGCCAAAGCCTGGCGAGAAGAAAGTTTTGTCACGATCGCTTAAGTCGTTTGTTGGAGGGGTGGAGATACCCGCAGCGACTGGTCCAACCCATATGGAGCGGTTACACGCCGCGGCTAAGAAAATGGGTGAAGGGAAGGCCGGCAAATGATTAACGTTGCGATGCCCCTGGGTTATCGCATCGTCGGTCCGTGTGACCGCGAACGCAAGTTGGTCGATTACGACCTAGCGTTCGCGGCATACGCCGACTGCGATGACACTGCAAAAATAGATCGCGAAGCATTCCTATCATCCTTCCAGTACGACGACGCGATTCGTGAACGAGCGAATAATGGAGCCGGACGGCTCGATGTTCGCGGATTCGATGGCCCGTGCTGGTCGCGGTTCGTTTGGTTCGACATCGATCGAGCGGACGATATCAACGCGGCGAAGAATGACGCTTTTAGATTGGCGTCCTTGCTGGTCGACCGATACGAGTTCGATGATTCGGAGTTGCTGGTGTTTTTCTCGGGTTCAAAAGGCTTTCACGTTGGCTTGCCAACATCGCTTTTTAATCCGATGCCAGCGGTCACATTCAACGCTTCGGTTCGGAACTTGGCCGAAAAGCTGGCCGGTATGGCGACGTGTTCGATTGACTCGTCCATCTACGGCAAAGTCCAACCACTGCGGGCGCCGAATAGCCGACATGGCAAGACTGGCCGGTACAAGCGGCTAGTGGCTTTGCCTGAGTTATTTAACGTGCAGGCAGCTGGAATCGTAGAAAGAGCGGCAAATCCGCTGGAGTTCGAAATTCCAGACCCTCCTGCCAACAACGAGCAAGCGATGGAGGACTGGCGAGATGCGTGCGAGATAACAACGGTAGCCGCGGCGTCGGTGAAGACCTGGGACGCTGACCGCACGGCTCTTAATCGATCCACTTTGGAGTTTATTCGCGATGGCGTAGCGGAAGGCGAGCGACAGAGAAGGTTGTTTTCAGCAGCTGCAAACTTGGCTGAATTTGGCTGCCCGCCGCAGCTAGCTCACGCACTGCTAACAGATATTGCGAGGGACATCGGGCTCACACCGAGCGAGACCCGCCGAACTATCGATAGTGGCCTGACGAAAGGCGGTGCCCAGTGAGTGCTGGCAACTACATTCTTTGCGAACAGTTGTTTAATGACTGGAAAGACGATGTCCTTCACGGTGAACCACCACGTTTCTTCGATGTTGGGATGGGGGCGAATGGATTTCGTCTTTGTCCCGGTACGGTAACGCTGCTTGGTGGCTCACCTGGTATGGGGAAAACGGCGTTTGTGATGCAGTGTGTGGTTACCGCACTGGTGAATGCGCCGTCACTCTCTGCCTGCATCGCCAACGTCGAAATGCCACCGGAACGATTGCTGGAACGGCAGCTCAGCCGTCTTAGCGATCTACCGCTGGATGGCATTCAACGCCGGACGTTGGACGCGGTCCAGAAAGGCCAGCTGGAACCAGCTCTGGGGTTACTGAGCGGCGTGGCCGATCGGTTAGTTTTTGTTCAATCACCGATGACGATCGACAATGTCGCAGCGGCAGCCGACTCAATCAGTGCCGAATTGATTGTTCTTGACTATATCCAGCGGATTCGTCCGGTCGGAAGTCACGATGACAAACGAGGTTCGGTGGATGCAACCATGGATTCGATTCGACACTTTGCAGCGGCCGGCTACTGTGTTGTCGCCGTGGCGGCCGTTGGCAGAACGAAGGACGCTAGAGGCCGATCCAGCTATGCCGGTGATGGCTTGTCGCTTGCTTCGTTTCGTGAGTCGTCCGAACTGGAGTACGGTGCCGATGACGCCTACCTGATTGTGCCAACGGAGGATGACGAGTCGGGTGCATTGGAGATCGGCGTCACACTTCGGCATTTGAAGTCACGGTATGGAAAGCCCACCGACATTGAGCTGGCGTTCAACCGGTCACGGCAGTCATTTTGGCCTCAGCCGGTTGATAGTTTTGTGGCGTCTGGCCCCCGTCGCGGTCCTGTTCGCGGGCTCTGGAGGGATTCATGACGCGACCAACTTCAAGGCAACGAAATGTTGTGACAGCGGATCGGTTCACGATCCTAAACACCTTCGTCGACGTTTCGCTTAGGACACTGAGCTCATCGGAGGCCGCCGTGTGGTTCGTGCTCTACCGCGATACGAGAGACGGGATGGCTCGGTCGGGGCAATTAGACATTGCCAATCGTGCAGGCGTCAGTGATCGCACGGTTCGCCGTGTGCTCAAGCGACTGGACGAGCGGGGATTGGTCGAAGTGGTCAGTCGTGGCGGCCTCAGCCAAGGGGCGTCCGTGTATCGGGTTTACGCGATGTCAAAGCCTTTGGCTGAGACGAGGTAGCGCATCGGAGTTAAGGCCGTGTCCGTCGGAAGGCGGACACGGCCATGTCCGGTGTTACTGGACACCGGGAGTCATTTGTCGCGGACACAGCTGTGACCGGCATCCCATAAGGGACCATAAGAGCGTCCGTCTCTTTCGGTCCTGCGGACCGAGACGGACACGCAGAAAACGAACTGTCACGACCGATTTTTGGGTCGTGATCGTACGAGCGCAACAGGTATGATGCGAGGGTGGCGGCTAGATCAGCCCGCCAAGAGCCCGCGTCACTACCAAGCTGTTGCCGAATTAGAAATCCAATTCAACTAATGCAAGTGGAGTAATGAAATACGATGGGGACTCTGATAAAGAAAGCTGTGACGCGACCGCTGCCTGGCGGTGCCACGATCGTTATCCGTGACGGCAAAAAGTTTGCCGAGTGGGAGGGACGCAAAGGAAAGAATGCAAGGCGAGGGAGGAAGCGATCAGCGGAAGTGATGACCGGTCGTGACGGTGTGCTGCGGATCAGAACCGAAGCGGCAACGTGGACGGCCAAGTACCGCGACGGTGAAGGGTTTGTTCAAGAAGTTGCAACGGGGTGCAGGGACAAGCAAGCCGCGATGGCGGTCCTCAATGAGTTGACGACGCGGGCCGAACACGTCAAAGCCAAAATCCTGTCGCCCGATCAAGACCGGATTGCCGACCATGCTGGCACACCAATCGCCGAGCACATCGAAGCGTTCTTGGAATACCAGCGGCAGAAAGGAACACACGCCGATCGGGTAAAGCATTACGAAACAAAACTTTACGAGACGGCCGCCGCTTGCCGGTTTCGAACGCTGTCAGATTTGTCAGTCGATCGGCTCGAAAAATGGTTGTCTGAACAACGCAAGGGCGACCGTGATCTGTCGGCATCGCTGTACAACGGCTATCGCGAAACGTGGTTGGTGTTCGGGAATTGGTGTATCGGCAAACGACAAAGTCGAAAGCAAACACACTTCAATGGCGAGAAGCGTCTAATCGCCAACCCGTTCGAGGGCATGACACGGCTGAATGAGCAAGCCGAACGCCGGCGGGAGGCTCGGGCGTTAACCGAAGCCGAATTGGTCAAGCTGTTGGAAGCCGCTCAGGCACGACCGCTTATTCATGCTCGGACGATTTACCGGGGCAAGAACAAAGGCGAGTTGTCGGCGAAGGTGTCCGATGACCGACGCCGGGAACTTGAGCGGCTCGGACGCGAACGGGCGTTGATCTATAAGACGCTAGTTCTGACGGGTCTGCGGGCGAACGAATTGCGAACGCTGACGGTTGGCGATTTGCAGTTCAAGGAAGTACCCAGCATTAAGTTGAAGCACGGCAACGAAAAGAACCGAGCCGGGTCCGAAATCGCGTTGCGGTTGGACTTAGCCGCCGACCTGCGGAAGTGGACCGATGGCCGCAATCGATCCGATCGAGTGTTCAACGTGCCGTCTGGCATCCTGCGGATCCTTAATCGCGATTTGGAAGCCGCCGGCATCGAGAAGACGGTGGACGAGCGAGTCGTCCACGTTCATGCGTTGCGGCATAGTTTCGGAACACACCTTTCGTTGGCGGGAGTGGCCCCGCGTGTCGCACAAGCCGCGATGCGGCACAGCAACATCAGTCTAACGATGGGCACCTACACCGATGCCCGGTTGTTAGACACCGCCCAAGCGGTCGAATCGTTGCCCTCGCTACCAATAGCAGACGAGCAAACGACCAGCGAACCAGCAGTCGCAAGCGGTTCAACCGGCGAAGCGCGGCCAAAGGACGGTCAGATCAGCTCACGAACGGTTGCACCAGTGGTTGCACCTAATGCAGGCCAAGTGGGGTCTTTAGGGTCCATTCCTGACCATTTGGCGACCGATTGCATGGTCGAAACAGACTCGGCCAATAACGAAAAAAGCCCGCAAAACGCTAGGTTTTGCGGGCTTTTCGGTGATGGACGATACAGAACTCGAATCTGTGACCTCCACGATGTCAACGTGGCGCTCTAACCAACTGAGCTAATCGTCCGGCTTTTGAGCGACGGTTTTTGTCGCCTGCTGGGTTCTACATCGACTCGTGGCGGTCAAGAGATGAATCCACACTAGCATCGATGTGTCGCGTAGTTTGGGATGGCCGATCCGAATCGTCAAGACGGTCCGACCAGGAGAATTTTGCCGATTGGACGAGGAATCGGTAAATCTTGCGTTTTCTGCCGTTTCGCTGTTGACGGTCCCCACCCGCACGTCGGATACTCTTCGAGTTGGGGTTGACAGTAATTGGCGATCCTATCCCCCGTCATGTCGCTTTGACACGGCGGAACATTCATTACCTTTTGTGCTGGTACGCCCACCGGCCGGAGAAGACAGCTTTTAGTGGCATTGGCACGAAAAAACACTCAACCAGAGAATCGCGACGGCGTTCGTATCAACAACAATATCCGCATTACACCCATCCGGGTTGTTAGCGAAGAAGGAGAGCAGTTGGGGATCATTTCCACTGACGATGCTCTTCAACGGGCTCGCGATGCGGGCCTGGATCTTGTCGAAGTAGCCCCTGGCGAGCGCCCGCCCGTTTGTCGAATCATGGATTACGGCAAGTACAAGTACGACAAAAACAAGAAAAAGAACACCGGTCAGTCGCACACCAAGACGAAAGAAATTCGTCTGCGCCCCAAAACCGGCGATGAAGACATCCGAACCAAAGTCCGCCAAGCTGAGAAATTTCTTGAGCACAAGGACAAGGTTCAGGTCAGCGTCTTGTTCCGAGGTCGCGAAATGGCTCACATCGAAGAAGGCCGCAAGGTCATGGAGATGGTCATTGAAACCCTCAGCGAAGTTGGCAAGGTCGAAACAGCGCCCCAGCAACACGGCCGGCGAATGATCTGTATGATCGCGCCAAAGTGAGTGACGGCTGAGTCGCATCGGCGTTCAGGTGACAGGTTTCAGGAAATAGGACGATCAGTTTGAGCGGCAATGATCTTTCTTGCGGCATTGGATTGGCTCGGATTTGTGAAGCCTTGTCTGTCATGGCGCCGCTGAAGTTGGCCGAGGACTGGGACAACGTCGGACTATTGCTTGGCGATCGTCGATCTTCCATCGCCAAAGTGATGACTTGCTTGACAATCACGCCCGACGTGGTCGAAGAGGCTGTCGAATCCAACGTTGATCTGATCGTCACGCACCACCCGCTGCCGTTCAAACCGCTGACGAAAATTACGACCGATTCAGTCACGGGCAAAATGCTCTGGCGGTTGGTCGGCGCGAAGATTGCGGTCTACAGCGCCCACACTGCGTTCGATTCCGCAGCCTGCGGCATCAACCAACGCTGGGCCGAATCGCTGGAACTGCATTCGATCGAAGCACTGGTCCCCTCGGATGCGATCTCTGATCCGAAACAACTCGGCACCTGCCTGGGCGCCGGGCGACTGGGCCGACTCGGGCAACCGGTCCAACTTGGACAGCTCGCGTCATTGGCGGCCCAAGTTGCCGGGCATCTCAATTCTGAACCGAAACCTCGCATTGTCGGCTCGGCCGACGACCTAGTCGGCAAGATTGCGATCGCATGCGGCAGCGGGGGGAGCTTCTTAGCGCCTGCGGCCCGTCGAGGTTGTGACGCCCTGATCACAGGCGAGGCAACCTTTCACACTTGCCTGGAAGCCCGCTCGCAGGGGATTTCGCTCGTGCTATTGGGGCACTATCGCAGCGAACGGTTTGCGATGGAGTTTTTGAGCCAGCAACTGTCTGCGGAGTTCCCCGATCTCGAGACATGGGCTAGTCGTCACGAATGTGACCCGATCTCGCCATTGGGCTGACATTTTGGCAAACCCGGTGGATCTTTCTTCAATTGGGACGCCCGCTTTCGATGGCGGCCGAGACGAAACATTGACCATCATCTAAATGTCTCTAAAATCAGATCGCTGGCATGACGATTGCTTCAGCGCTACAGTCCAGCGGCTCGAATGTCGTTTTGGCGATCGCTTTCAGTAAGGACAGAAGAAGATGACTGGCTCACCATCCAACGGTCTCAACCGTGCTGGCAATGTTGCCCCCGACCCCATGGCGTCCCGATCCACGGGATGGTTGGCGGCGCTGCCGGTTTACAACGAAGTCGGGTACGTCGACGGAGTTTTGGACGAGGTGGTGAGGTACGCGGCCGATGTGCTGGTCGTCAATGACGGATCCAACGACGGCACCGCAGACGTACTTGACCGGCGCTCGGATGTGACCGTGATTCATCACCCCAAAAATCGCGGATATGGCGCGGCACTGATCACGGCGTTCGAGTTCGCGATCTCGCGGGGATACGCGGGACTCGTCACACTCGATTGCGACGGCCAACATCAACCCAAGCGGATCCCGGAATTCATCGCGGCGGCGTCCGATGCGGACATCGTTTCGGGCAGTCGCTATTTGAAAGTTTACGATGGGGACGACGCGCCACCGGAAGAACGACTGTTCATCAATCGGCGGATCACTCGCGAACTGAACCAACGACTGGGCTTCGACCTGACCGATGCATTTTGCGGATTCAAGGCGTATCGAACTTCCGCATTACAGCATCTGGACATCACGGACGAGGGTTATGCGATGCCGCTGCAATTATGGGTCGAAGCGGCGGCGGCTGATTTGCGAGTGATTGAGATTCCGGTGCCGCTGATCTACTTGGACTTGGAGCGATCGTTCGGTGGCTCGCTGGATCATGCCGAGACGCGTTTGCGTTACTATCATCAAGTGCTCGACAGCGCGTTTGCGGTGGCCGCAGCGGACGGCCGGGATTTCCCTGGCCGTGATATCGCGCTGAGCGTCTGATGGTCGTTTCTCAGTCGCCACTTGTTTGTTCGCCGCGCACGTCGTCTTCTGCGTCGGCATCACCGTCTCGCCGATACGATTTTTCCTTGAACAGCTATCGACAATATCGAGCTCCCGTCGAAAACGGTTCATCGTTGATCGAGCCGCCGTTGTCGGATGCCGCAGATTTGCTTCGCAGCAATGTCGCGAAATCGGCATCGCATGGTCCGTTTTGGGATTCGCTGAGAACGCGGGCGCGGGCCAGCTTGATCGAAGACGCGATTCGGTACACGTCGGCTTATCGTGACACAAGCTGGGTCGACGCTGGATCAGTCGGGCCGATCGTGATGGCCGGGCATCAGCCGTCCCTTTTTCATCCCGGCGTTTGGTTCAAGAACTTTGCACTCGATGACATTGCCCGCCGTGTCGGTGGCATTGGTGTGAACTTGGTGGTTGATAACGACGTTGCCTCGGGCAGTTCGATTCGTGTCCCCAGCGTTCGTCCCCATGGTCCGACCGGTTCCAGGCAGCCTCACTATGAAGTCGTTCCGTACGACGAAGCCGGTGGTGGTGTTCCCTATGAACAGACCACGGTTCGCAGTCGCGATCTTTTCGACCACTTCGATAAAGCGGTCACGGAAGCGGTTGGAGGTGTCGTGGATGAACCGTCCGTCACCAAGCTTTGGCGGCACGCACTTTCGGCGATCGATCGATGCGGCGTGGCGGGGTGCGCGCTCGCGCAGGCGCGTCATGGACTCGAAGGTGAGTTGGGCTTGCGCACTCTCGAGCTTCCGCTTGGTGTCGTTTGTCGGACGAGTGCTTACGCGGAATTCGTGCTGGCGATTCTGACAGAGCTTCCCCGTTTTCATGGCTGCTACAACGACTCGGCCGATCGTTATCGCGGCGCGCACGGGATCCGCAGCAGTGCTCACCCGGTTCCCAACTTGGCCGAGCATGATGGTTGGTTCGAGGCGCCGCTGTGGATATATGGAAACGATTCGCCAGAGCGAAAAGCCGCTTGGGTGAAGATGGCCGACGACCATTTGATCATCAGCGATCGAGTTGCTCAGCGGCCGCGAGAGTTGCGAATCGATGTTCGCCATCCCAAGCTGGCGGCGGAGCAGTTGGCGAATTTAGTGTCGCCAAACTTTAAGCTACGGCCGCGTGCGCTGGTGACAACGATGTACGCACGGATGGTGCTAAGCGACCTGTTCTTGCACGGCATTGGCGGCGGCAAGTACGACCAGTTGGGCGATCAGATCTGTGCCGAATTCTTTCACGTCGAGCCGTTACCGTTCATGGTCATCTCGGCGACCATCCAGTTGCCCGGTTTAACGCAGGCGGATCACGGCCAACAGACACGCAGCCTGCGCCGGCAACTGCGCGATCTCGATTTTCAGCCCGAGCGATTCGGTGACCGTGTCGAACTTGACCAGAAATTGGTGGCCCGCAAGTCTGAACTGATTGCGATGGTGGCCGAGCCTGCGGAAAAGAAGCTGAGTTCAAAAAAGCAGAATTCGAAAAAACAGTGGCACGACGAAGTCGCGACCATCAACGCTGAACTTTCCAAGCAACTCGGTCCGCTGCGCAGTCAGTTGCGATCCGAGTTGGCCGAGAGCGAGCGAGCGCAGGCGGCGCAGCGTCTGATGGCCAGCCGCGAGCACCCGTTTTGCGTCTTCCCGATCGAGTATCTGCAAACGACTTACGCAAAGTTGTTGAGTCACGATTAGCGTGCGGCTATTCCTTTCACGCTTACGGTGATCGGGCCACGTTTCCGACGACTCGCAGCATGGCCTGGGTCCGAATATTTTCGGCGCCAACGGTGTCCGTCATGATTTCACTCGCTTCGACGAGCAGTCGTTTTGCTTCTTCGCGTTTGGCAGGCTGTTCCAGCAATTGCAGCCCGAGTGCTTCCATCGCGAAAGCCGTTCTCGGCTGACGGCCGTATGCTTTTCGAGCCGACTCGATGCCTTCGCGAAGCAAGGCTTCGGCGGTCTCGTGTTCGCCAGCGGCGAACATGCGTTTGGCTTGATCCACCTGGATGTAGTTCACCATCGGGTGCGTTTCGCCAAGCAGTTTCTTCGTCAACGCAATGACTTCGTGAGTCTGCTGCATCGCGATTGTGTTGTTGCCGGCTTGCCAATTGATGGTCGCCTGGACGGCCAGCAGGGACGCTTCCGCATAAACTCCGCCACCTGGTTCCAGGGCTAGGTATCCGCCCGCTTCGGCTAACGAAATCAGCGATTTGGCGTACTCCGCCTTGGTGCGCTGAAAAATAGCTTGACCAGTCAAAGCCATGGCCATTTGATACGGCGGCGGTTGGGTTTGGGAGCGTCGGATTTTGACAACTTGTTCGAGGATCTCGCCCGCAGCCTGCCACTGTTCGACGTCGTTGCAGCTCTCGAGCGAGACAAATCCGAGTGCTAGTTTGATGTCGGCCGTTTCGGGTGCGTTTTCGCCAAAAATTCGGTTGTTGATTTCAATCGCTTCGGTCAACCGAGTCTTCGATTCGTCGTAACGGCCTTGGATGTATCGAGTCAAACCCAGGGTTGCCAATGTATCGGCCAGATCGACACTGTCGCCCGCGACTTGCTGGACCGTGTGACTGCGTTTTAGGAGCGGTTCGGCTTGATCGACGGAGCCTAACGCAAGATAAATTCTCGCGATTTCAGTCGACAGGGCGGCGCGGACGAGTGGTTGGTCCTGAAGTTTCGTTTCGATCATCGCCGCACCGCGACCGAGAACGTCGCGTAGCGTCGGATCGTCGGATTGGTTGGGCCGCGAACCGAACTGGTATCCCAGGATGCCGACGGCATCGGACTGCTGGATCATGCCGACTAGAAAATCGGAAACCTGTTTCGCTTTTTCTGCTTGCCGCTTTGATTCTGCCGAAGCGACAAGCGACGCTCGCTCTGCTGTCCGCGCACGCGCCGCTTCGTGCATTGCTTCGCTGGCAAACTGTTCGGCGCGGATGCGTTCGTTTTCGGCACGGGCCCACTGGGTGCTCGTGCCCGCAATCCCGCCAATCAACATCAGCACGCACATCGTTGATACCGTGACCGCGAGTCGGTTGCGACGTACAAACTTGCCGACACGATAACGCAGGGTATCCTTGCAAGCGCGGACAGTGTGCCCCGAAAGCAACCGGCGGATGTCGTCGGCGAATTGATCGACAGTCGCGTACCGACGGGTGGACTCTTTTCGTAAAGCCATCATCACGATCGTCCCAAGATCACCCGCCAATTGTCGTCGCAGTCGCGTCGGTGTCGTTCGCCGCTGGATCGAGATTTTGTTTGCGGTTGAACCATCATCGCCTGCGGCAACGACGCTTAGAGCGACATGGGGATGCATCGGCTGAACCTGTTCCAAGGATCGGACCAACCCGACCGGATCGGTCGTGTCGACTTCGTACGGCGAACGACCGGTCAGCAATCCATACAGGACCACGCCCAGCGAATAAACGTCGGTCGACGTTGTCGGCGTTTCGCCGCGCGCCTGTTCGGGGCTTGCGTACGCAGGTGTCAGAACGCGAAACATCGTTTGGGTATCGTCGTTGGGAGTATCCGGCAGCGTGTCGGTCAATTTAGCAATCCCGAAATCAATCAAATGCACCCGAGCATCGGCAGTGACCAAGAGGTTGCTCGGTTTCAAATCGCGATGAATGATGGCCGATCGGTGAGCAAACTGGACTGCGTCGCAAACCGCAAGAAACAATTCAAGGCGTTGGTCGATGCTTAATCGATTTTCGTCACAGAAATCGTCAATGCGGATTCCGTCGACGTAGTCGGTGACCAGATAGGCGATCCCATCGTCCGTGATGCCGGCGTCGATCAGGCTGGCGATCCCCGGATGGTTGCCGAGCGCGGCAGCGAACTGTGCTTCGTTACGAAATCGTCGTATCATCTCGTCTCGATCGACTTCGCTGCGCAAGATTTTGATGGCGACTTGTTGTTCGGGGCCCTCGGTGCGATGCGCTAGAAACACCGACCCCATTCCGCCTCGCCCGATTTCTCGCTGGATCGCAAAGGGGCCGAAGTGGCGACCGATCAATCGGTGGCTGGCGCTTTCCGCGCCTCCCAATCCCGCGCTATCGATTTTATTCTTTAAGTTTTGGTCGGTGGGAAGCAAAAAGTCGATTTGATCGGCGTCGATGTCCCGTTCTAGCAGCAGTTCGACTCTCGCCCGCAAGTCACGATCGCCCGCGCAGGCGTCGTCTAAGTACTCGCTGCGACGGTCGGTCGGCAATTCGGACGCGATCGAAAAAATTTCGAACTCCTGATCCGATTGCCCGTTTTCCGATAGAGGATTTGTTGTCATCGTCGGTCACGCATCGTCTAGGTGGTCGTTCAGCCATGCGCGCGCATATCGCCATTCGCGGTTCACGGTCGCCAATGAAATCGTTAGCTGATCTGCGATCTCTGGCAGACTCATCCCACCGAAAAATCGCAGTTCGACGACCTGACTGCTGCGCGGTCGTTTTTCGGCAAGGGCGTTCAGCGATTCGTCTAACGCGATCAAGTCCACACCGGAATTCTTTTCCATCACTTCAATCGCATGATCGAGCGAGATGACGGGTTGGTCGGATGAGCGCCGTCTCGCATTCCGCGATCGCGCATGGTCAATCAGGACGCGGCGCATCGCGCGAACCATCGATGCGAAAAAATAGGCACGATCGGGTATCGACTCGATCGCACTGGTACCCAACAACCGCAGTGCCGCTTCGTTGATCAGAGCACTGGGTTGAAGTGTGTGATTGGCCCGTTCCCGATGCATCAAGGCAGACGCAGCGCGGTGAAGCTCTTCGAAAGCGAAGGTGAACAATTCGGACTGGGCTTGCGGGTCGCCTGCCTGAATCCGGTTGAGTATCTGGGTCACGTCACCGGGTTTCACCTGCGGACAAATGTTCAGGTCCGGCGTTTTTTTTCTAAAAATCCGTGACATGAAATCAAACTTTTTCACGCAGGTGATAGGAGCCCCGCAATATTGGGGATGTCATCGATTGTAGTTGATTCACGGGACTCCATGAAGAATCACTCAACCTGTGTGGCATACCTTGCTTTTTTCAGAGAAGAATATCCGTCATGTCCGCACGTTCCACCTATTCCAATCGCCGTCGATTGAACGCGAATTCGAATCGCAACCAGTCCCGACGCCGCCGTCTGATCGTCGAAAATCTCGAATCGCGACAGATGCTGGCGGCCGATTTCGAAGTCAATGCGATCGGGCTGGATGTGCAGCTTCAGCGAATTGGCGACTCGATCCAGGTGATCGATCGGTCGGACAATTCAGTGATTCGTTCGGAAGGCGTCGACGACATCGATTCCAAGATGATCGAGATTACCAGTCGCTCGTTGCTGGTCGATTCAAGCGTCGACATCGAGGCAAACTCACTTGCCGTTTCAGCCGGATCGATCTCCGTCATTGGCGGTGCGATCAACAGTGACGCGGACGTCACATTAACGGCGATCAAACAACCTGATTTGCTCGGAACGATCCTGTCCGACGCGGTCCTGCGTGGCTTGTTGGCAACCGAAACATACTCGATCGAGATCCATAGCGCGTCGATCTTTGCCAACCAAATTGTCTTGTCGGCCGAGGGCGCGACGTCGACGGGCTGGAATGAGCTTGGCGCCCATCAAGACGGCATTGCCGGCGATTTGATCAGCCAACTGGAAGCCATCCCGCAAATCGGTCTTAGCTCGGTCGGCCCGCTTTCCGGACAAGCGAAAATTCATTCTGCTTCGGCCAATATTACTTTGGAAGAAGCGGTTTTGCAAAGTCAGACCTCGATCGATGTGATCGCGACAGCTGCGGCGGATGCTTCGCTAAATGCGATCGCCGTGACCGGATTGAATGCGTCAGGTTTCCCGGTTTCGTTGTCCGTCGGATTCAGCAGGTCACAGTCATCCGCCACCATCGATATGCTGGGAACTAGCCAGATCACAGCCACGGCGGGCAACGTGCGGATCGCCACCGACGCCACCAGCACAGCCGAAACCGTTTCTCGCAGCGAAGCCAACTCGCGGGCGACAGCCCCCGACGCGCCGAAGGTCAGCAACGCAATCAACCTTGCGATTGCCTTTACGGACGAGACATCAACAATCAATGTCGGCGAAAGGACTGCGATCGATGCGGGTGGTGCGGTTTGGGTCGATGCAACTTCCAGTGTGGCCAATGAAGTCAGTGCGACGACCGCGATCTTCAACGATGGAACCGCCGGTTTTTCGGGCGCGGTTGGTGTCGACAACGCGACGGTGACATCGCAAGTTCACGGCACAATCATGAGCCGCGAAACGGGCACCCGTCGAATCGAGTTCCCCGGAAAGGACCTGTTTTCGAGTCAGGATGCGATCATTTTTCGGGAAATCCCGGCCAGTAATCCGTTGAAAGTCGGCGAAGCGATTACGTACCAAAATCTGGGTGGCGGTGATCTGGGATTGGATGATCGCCAGACTTACATCATCCATGAGATCACCAACGAGAATCCGGTCGGCGACAAGCTGGAACAAACGGTTCGGTTGATTCGCGCAGCCAGTATTGAACTGGACAATCGCCAAGTCGCCGCTAGTAGCCAGCACTCGCTTACGCGACTCGGTATGGCAACGTTTGCGGCGACCGATGTTGCCACCGAAGCGGGGACGTCGGACGGCTTGATTTCTGTTTCACTTCCGTCCGGCGTCACGCGAGTGACGTACCTGGGCCCGCAAGGTAACGACGACCCATCGGTCCGTGGCATTGATGGATTGGTGCAAAGTCAAGTTTACGAAGTCACCGTCGTTGGCGGACAAATCAAATTGCGGTTGCCGGGTGAGACTGCGTTTATCGATTTCGACGCCCCGGCCAACGGGAATCACGGGTTTCGCTTTGCAGAAAGCGTACAAACGTTTGCGCCCGAAACCGCCGTTGACTCCGAAGGGAACTGGATCGAGCTGCCCAGTGGACACGGACTGCAGACGGGCGACTTTTTGCTGTACCAAACCGATCCGGCGAAGTCGGTGACGCAGGAGATGTTTGCGTTTGATGCGGACGGTGAAGTTGTCGGCAGCCTTGGGAATGTCACGTTGCCTGACGCACCCATCGAAGGCCTCCGTACGAATCACGGTTACTACGCCGTCGCCGATTCGCGAAATCCCAACCGCATTCGATTGGCAGGATCGCTGGCCGGAGCATTTGCCGCCGCCGTGGTTGACGTGCGAAGTGCGGTGCGCACCGGCAACCCGCTGGACCACGCTTTCGATCGCGAACAGATCGGCGGCATTCGTGTCACCGCGAGTCTGGCGGCTTCGAACAAGGCCGAATCGGGTGTTAATCTGACCGAGGGCGAGCAGCCTTGGTCGGCAGTGGTGGGCGGTGCGCTGGCAGGTCGGATCGAGAACATCGCATCGGCCGGGTTAGGATTTTTTGACTCGCTGCGCGACAGTATCCAAGGCAACGGTGTATCGGAAGCTATTGACGTGACCGACGTCGATCCGAACCAAACCAAGGACCCGGACGATTCGTCCGAAAGCGGTGGCTTCGATGCGGCCGGTTCGATTGCGGTTGCCTTTTTCGATCACGACGTCCACGCAATCATCGGCGCCACCGCTGTGCTGACGTCCGATACCACGATCACGGTAGACGCGGACATTGTCCAGCGCACCAAACTGGGGTCGATTGCAGAATCAACACGCGGATCGTTAAACGAGGAAGGCGATAAAGGAAACGAGTTCGCTGTCAGCGGCGGAATCGGAATTTACAACAACGATGCTCAGGCCGTCATCGTGGACCAATCTCTGGATTCCGAGGATGTACTGCGACAAGCCACCTTGAATGCCCGAGGCGAAACTCGCGTCGATTCGGAAATTGTCTATCCGTTTTTGGCCAGCGATGACGACGGCGTCAACGGTGCTGTCACGATCGATCAATTGGGACTCGACAGTTTTCAGTCGTTTCTAGACGGGACGCACGGATTGGCCGGATTGGTCAATGTGTACTCGCGAACGTTGGCAAGTGGTGACGACAGCAAGTTGTCGCTGGCACTTGGAATCATGGTGACGGACACGACGAATCAAGCATTGGCATCAATCGGCCAAGGTGTGCAAGTGAACCAGGATCCGAGCTTTGCCTCCGATGATCAATTTGTAGTGGTCGAGTCGTTGTTGGATGTGTTTGTGATCGAAGCTGGCCACATGTCGTCGTTGAATTTGAGCGCGCCGGGTTTGGCCGAAGCAATCTCTCGGGGTAACAAGCGAGAAAACGGAAGCGTCCACGACTTCCTGTCCGATCTCGCCAATCCGCTGGGCGTTTCCGGCAAGAACGGTGCCGGCGGATCGATGCTGCTGACACTGACTGACAACTCGGCGGTTGCCGAAATCCGGGACCATGCCGTCGTCAATGCAAAGGAGGCTGTCACGGTCAACGCTGTCAGCGATATCTACAACTTGGCGATGGTGCAAACCGGTACCGGATCAACGCAATTTGGTTTTTCAGCCGCCATCGCAGCGTCCGACATTCGAACCGACACCCGTGCAAGCATCGGCGCAAGCGCCAAGATCGATGCCGGTGCTCTTGTGGTCTTGGCCGACGACGTTCTTGACCGGGTCACCGTCGTTGGTGCATTCTTGAAGGGAAAACAGGTTGGTATCGGCACTTCGGTCGGTGTCAACGTGATCGCTCAAAACGTCGATGCTCACATCGGGCACGCTGACTCGCTGAACGTCGGCGGTCTCGTTGACGTCTCGGCCATTGCCGGCGGCGACATGTTCTCGTTGGTCATGGCGGGGGCGTTGCAGGGTGTCGGAAGCAACGCGTCGTCGGCTAAAGCGGATGCGAAACCGATCGGACCGATTGCATTGACGGTTCCTGTTGCTGTGAACCACATCACTGGCAACGTCACCGCTTACTTGGAAAGCCAACAGGTTGACGTGGGATCGATCGTCGTTCATGCACAATCCGGCGTCGAGGTCCAGGCGGTCGTTGTTGGCGCATCGTTTGCCGTGCAAGTTTCAAGCACAGGCCCCGCCGGCAAACTAAATCTTGCCGGTGCCGGCGCGGTGGGAGTCAATACGATCGAGCAAAACGTCGCTGCGTTCATCAAGGACAGCGACGTGCTTTCCGCAGGCGATGTCAGCGTGACGGCATTGGACCGATCCAACATCGAAGCGGACGCCGGCGGATTCTCGATTGCCGCTTCGCTCTCGCCCGCGACAAGGACTGCGTTGTCGGCGGGTGTCAGCGTCGCGATCAACGACATCAGCGGCGTCGTCGCTTCATCGATCGAAAACTCCGATGTCGCACTGACTGGCGGCGACCTGTTGGTCGATGCAAATTCCGACTCGCTATCCAAGGCTCTTGGAATCGCCGGAAGCGTGTCGGCGAACCTTGGCGCGGGCCAATCGGGATCGTTTGGCGGCGCAGGCGCCGCTGCGCAGAACGTGATTGCGAAAAGGGTTTCGGCCGAACTAAACACCGGAAGCACCGTCACGGGCAATGCCGTGACCGTCACGGCCACTGATAGCAGCGAGATCGTAGCTGACGCGGGCGGTGTTGGAATCGGTGTGACCGGAGGGGCTGGCGGAAGCATCGCCGGCGCGGTTGGGATCAGTATGGCGATCAACGAGGTCGGCAATACCGTTCGTGCAGCGATCGATACTTCGACCGTGACGGCTTCCGATCAAGTCAGCGTGATCGCGGCAAGCGACGAAGCCAAAATCAGCGCACTGACCATCGCCGCTTCAGCAGGATTGGCGGGCAGTGCGGGTTTTGCTGTTGCACTTTTTGGCGCCGGTGCAGGGTCTGGTAACACGATCGCCAACACGGTCACGGCGACAATCAACAACAGCGCGGTCACGTCCACATTCGCCGCAGCAGACGATCGAATAAAAGGCATCGGCGTTAACGCTCGGGACGACTCGGAAATCGTGGCGACTTCGATCGGCGCCGCACTTGGCGCCACGCTATCGAGCACCACGGCCGTCTCGGTCGCAGTCGGGGTTTCTGTGGCCAATAACGAGATTAGCAACAAGACAACGGCGTCGGTTATCGGATCAACGCTGGACTCGTTAGCAAGCATTCATGTCGTCGCGGAAGAGACGGCCAGTATCTCGGCGATCTCAACCGCTGCGTCGGTCTCACTAGCCATCGGATCGACGGGGATTGGTGTTTCCGGTGCGGGCGCCGCAGCCGACAACGTCATCAGCAATCAAACAGTCGCGTTGGTCAACGACAGTGTCATCAAGTCCACCGACGATGTCTTGGTGACTGCGATCGATATGGCCGACATTACCGCGCTTGTCCGAGCGGCTTCGGTTGCCATTGCCGGTGGCGTCACGGGGGCTGCGGCCTCGTTCGGTGTTTCGTCGTCGTCGAATCGTATTGGCGATTCCGCAACTTTCCTGGATGACCCGACTGCCGAGCGGGGTGCCGGATCGGCGCAGGTCAAAGCCTACGTCAATCAAAGCCAGATCGACGCTGACGGTCGGTTGAACGTCACGGCCGATGCCAAGGGTACGATCATGGCGTCGGTCGTTGCCGGTTCCGTCGCCGCCGCAGCGGGCAGCACCAGCGGCGCGATTGCGGGCACCGGCGTTTCGGTAGCAAATGATGTCGAAGTCGAAATCGTGGCGGTCATCCAGGATACGACGGGCCCGGGAATCGACGCCGATCATGGCGTTGCGGTAGTGACGACCAGCGATTTTACCATCGAATCTTTCGTCGGTGCCGCTTCGCTTGCCATCGCCGCGGGTGTATACGCCGGCGGCCTCTCGGTCGCCGCGGCCAGCGGCGTCACTGATGTGAAGAACAAGCTGCAGTCACAGATTCGTCGTTCGGTCGTGAACACCGCTGCTGGCGGAATTTCAATACTCGCAAGTGATGACAACGACGTCACGGTGACCGCTACCGCCTCGTCCGTTGCCGAAGCCATTTCGCTGAACTCGATCGCAGTCGCTGGCGGCGGCGCGGGGGCCCGTGGCACGATCACGTCGATCGTTGATAGCCGCGTCGAGGACAGCACGCTGACTGCGACCAGCTCCATTACCATTGAATCGTCGCAAGGCTCGATTTCCGATGTTCAAACCGAGGTCACGAGCGTCGCGGCGGGCGCAATCGGAATCGGACTGAGCGGTTCATCGGCAACTAGCATCATCACCCCGGTCACCCATGCTCAGGTCATTGCGAGCGAAGTGACCGCTCTTGGTTTGGCGATTCTTGTTTTTAGCAATCCAGTTGCGACCGCGGATGCTGCAGGCATGACGGTTAGCACCGGATTGGCCGTCGGAGTCTCGGCCGCTCGCGTCGAACTCGGCGGCACCGTTTTGGTTTCGATCGGAAGCCGCGGAAACGGAATCGTCGTCGGCAACCTGGGAGTCAACGTCGACTCTGGAAATTACCTTCCATCTCGAGCGTTCGCGCAAGGTTCCGCCGGCGGCGTTTTGTTGGGCGTTGATGCGACGGTAACGTCGGCGGTCGACACAACGCAAGTCACTGCAGAAATCGCTGACGAAAGTGTGATTGATTCCGTCGGCGACATTTCGATCACGAATAGTCACACCGCGGAACTGATCGCCCAGTCGAGTAGTCTGGCGGCTGGTCTGGTTGCCGCGGGTGTCTCGAAATCATCGTCTGAATCCAGTGCAAAAATAACCACGCGGATTGGAGCGAACGTCGATCTGGACGGCGACAACTTGACGCTGTCCGCAACGTCACGTCCGAAAAATTTCGCTAAGACGGTAGCCGGCGCCGTGGGTGGGGTGAGTGGTGCCGTCGCGATTCCGAATACTCGCGTGGTGACCGAAGCAATCGTGGAAATTGGCGATAATGCCGCGATCCATTTAACGGGTGACGCCTCCTTGTTTGCGGTAAGCGAACCAGGATTCGACTCGACATTGCTGGCCGCTGCCGGCGGGTTCATCTCCGGTGGCGGTGGCGACTTGGACAATGTGATCATGCCAACGACTCGTGTCGACATTGGTAACGGTGTGACGTTCGATAGTACCGGATTGGACCTGAGAGCCGAAAGTCAGCTCACCAAACGATTCGATCACTTCTTTGGAAACGTCGACGCTACCGCCGGTGGTTTGATTGCCGGTGTTGGCGTCGATAGTCACACCGACTTGACCATTCGTACGACCATTGACATTGGTGCCGATGCAGCGATCAACATTGACAACCTTTCTGGTGGCGATGTTTCCATGGTCGCCAAAAACCGCATCGATGCGTTGGATGAGCTGACCCTGCGAAGCGGTGGAGTCGCTGCTGGCGGCAGCAACATCTCGACGATTCGTACGCTGGCGGATGATGCGATCGTCACGTTCGCGCCTCGCTCGAGTTTGATCACAACGGGCACCGCCAGCATCTACACCGGCGGCAGCGGCGACATCGACATCCAAGCCAACTCGGAAACCTTTGGTGGTGCCACCATTGGTTCGGGGGTATCGACGATCGATATTCGCCCCAACAATCGCATCTCGCTACAGGACGGTGCATCGATCGAGACGGGTCGCGATTTGAACCTTGCCGCGGGCACCGACACTCATTTCAATCCAGATGAATACAACATTCACTCGCGTGTGGACACGTTTGCCGGCAGCCTGATTCCGATCGACGTCATGGACGCCCGTGCTTTTCTGTACCAAGAAAATCAGATCACGATCTCGGCCGGTGCCACCGTTCGCTCGGCGGGAGATGTTCGCATGCACGCCGAACAATTTGGCGACAACAACGTTTTGGCACAAGTCAAAGCGGTCAATTGGACGACCGGCGTCACTGGCGTCATCGACGGTCTACTGGGCGAAGGCGGAGTCGAACAGTTTGCCGGCACGGCGGATTCGGATGCAAGTGGCATCGTCACCGTCGCAGGCACCGTGCAAACCGGGATCGCCCGCAATCGAGTGCTTGAGATCACGAGCATTGACCGAGTGAACCCGCCAAATAATCCGAACGGTACGCCCGGCGAAGAAACGCCCGATCTCTATACGGTGAATCTGTCGGATCGCTCAACGGGAGATGTGCCATTTCAAAAAATCGTCGAACCGATCAATTCGGCGCTCGACTTGGCTCTTGCCCAAGCGGAAGAGCAACTAGCGACTTACAGCGACAACGCGCAACTGAAAACGTTTTACGAACGCGAAGTCACTCGATTGAAAGCTGAACTTGCCGAGCAAAACTTGCTTGACACTCCGCCCGGTGCTCCCGCTGGCTACCTCGAACGTGTCGAGCGATTGGGGCTAACCCTTTTGATCGATCCGATCTTTGCGAAAGCCGGTTCCATCGACGTGCGCGCTGACTCGCTCGTTGGGTCAGGCGTTCTTGAAGCGCCCGGCGATGCAAGTGTCGAAATTATCAATGACACGCGGGCTCAGATTGATTTGTTGGGAATTGAAGTTCCCGAAGACAACGGTGGCGTCTTTCTTAATGGTCGGACGGTTGGTGGTGGCGAGGGTGTGGATGCAGCCACCTTCATTTTGGTCGACAATACCTACATTGTGCCCTCGGGAAGCAGCTCGATTTCTTGGCCGAACATCACTGTCTCGGGACCGATCGAAAACTTGGGCGGTGACGTTACCCTGCGTACCGTCACCAGCGGCGCCGGCAGCATCACCATCAACGCATCTGTCAGCGGCGAAACTCAAACCATTTCGGCGGGCAACAACGGCAGCGTCGTGATCAACTTGCCCGACGTTGGCAGCGTGTATGAAGCCGGTGGTGCCGAACATGCCAAGTGGAATAAGTTAACCGAACGCCACTCCATTTTAGGCACCGTGGGAGGTCAGGGAACGACAAGTGCAGAACCGACCGTATTGCCGGGCGGGACCTTCAATTTGGGAATCACCAGCGAAACCAATCCGGCCGTGACCAACTACCTGGCGACGGAACCGACGGACATCAGTCTGATCGGAAGTGCGATCTTCGTTTCGGCTCAGTACATCAACGTCAACGGCATCATTCAAAGTGGAAAACCAGAGTACAAATTAGTGATTGGTTCAGCCACCGCTAACGAAATTGCGTCACTGCAGCAGAACAGCAGTCTGACCGGGCTGATCAAGCTGAATTCACTTGATCGTTCGGACTTGTTGGCCCGATGGGATGCCGACCGCGACCGTATTGTCGTCGAAGAGCTTCGTGTCAGCGGCGGCTACGTTGACCTGACCGGACACATCGCCAACACGCGCAACGGCCAGATTCGTGTTCTCAGTGACTACGCCAAAATCAACATCGATAACCAAACGTCATACGACATCGAAGTCAAACGTCTGGACGTCTCGCGCCGCGGTCGAGGTACGGTCATCATCAAAGATCTTAGTGACGCGACCGTGGAAGACCCACGCGTTTCTATCTATCAACGCGAAGGTGACGTGATCCGGACGGATACCCCCGCGGGAGTCGAAACGGTTGCGAACGGAACCAACTTCATTTATCAGCCAAAGGAAAACTTGCGATACGGATGGACGATCGCCGAGGAGGAACTTGAGCGAACGACTGTGAAGTATGGTTCATCGAGTTGGCTTGGACTCGATTTCATCGCGCCCGATCCCGAGGACGAAATCTCAAGAACGGTGCAGCCGATCGGCGTGCCAAAGATCCTGGATGCGGGACCTTACTTCTTCGTCGGCCTATCGGGAGGGTTCTTGGGTCTTTCTCTAGATCGTTACACCTACAGCTCGCAAGAATATACGTTTCCATCGACCACCAGGACGTGCTGCAACTATCAAGAAACCAACTGGATCGGCACCACAACCTATTACAGCACGCGAATCACGACCCGGGGAACGCGGACACTGCACACGCATACGATCGAAGCCGACCGGCCGATTGACATTCAATTTCAAGGACAATCCGAAGGTGAAATTCTGATTGAATCAGTTGGCAACGTTTTCATCGCAGGTGCGTTAGTGAATCCGAATGGCACGACCACGATTCATAGCGACGGTTCGGTGCTGCAGGGTTCGGTCGATGGCGTCGTAGGCGGCAACATAATTCGTGTTGTTACCGAACGATCAATCGGAAACGAAGATGTCCCGCTGCGAACAAACGTCGTTGACGTCGTTCCTTTTGATCTTCGTTCGGACGCAGCGACGGCTCGATTGGTGAACGTCGGTTCGCGCGTCCGCATCGCGGAAGACCACGTTGCCGGCGGCGAACCGGGCGACGTCTATCGCTACCAGGGAACTCGAGCAATGATTGATTTGTCACTGCAAGATTACACCGATGAAGCGAGTTGGACGCATGTGGAATTGTTTTCCAGTGTGGGTTTGCAAACAACGGACGGTCACATTTCCGTGTACGAGATCAGTGGTGATTTGCCGATCGAGCGGGTGTGGGCAAACCGTGCCCAAACCGACGAAACCGATGGAGACGTTTTTCTGTCGGCCCAAGGCAGCATTGTCCAAGGGCGAGCGGAGGCAACCACCTATCACCTCGGTTGGGTCGATGGAAATGCGATCCACTTGGAATCCGAAACAGGAAGCATTGGTCAACTCGATGGCGATGTTGGTGGTGAAGACCGAGCACTTCCGGTCGACGCCGGCTATTTCAACGAGATCAAGAACCCCAATCATCGTCTGACAGCCACTGCCGCGCACGAAATCTACATGCACCACTTTACCAGTATGATCCTGGATCGCGTCGTGGCCGGTGGCGATGTCCGGATTGACTTTGTGGCAGGCGGTACGCTGATCGATGGCAACCCGAACGACGTACGCGACGAGCGGGCGATCGCGGAAATCGCGGCTAAAGTTTGGGACGATCTACAATTGACCGTTGATCGCGGTTCGAGCGACAAGCGTGACGAGCGAATCGCCGCCCTCGTCGCTTCACAAACGCAATCCTACGCAGCGTACTGGAATTTTCGCGAGACTCAGGTCGACCCGTCGGCATACGACCTGAATCATCGGGTGACGCTTTCGGATGAAGAAGCCGACTTTTATGACGGCGATGAAGCCGCCATCACGACACTGAAAGAAAGTCGTACGGTCCAGTACCACGACTTGCACGACACGTGGGGATCGCGCGGCGATTCGCGGATCGAAGGTTTCGTGTACGAGCCCTCAACGGAAGACCTGGACGCCATCGATGCGTCGATGAAGGTTTGGACCGATGACGAATTGTTGTCACTGCGAAGCATCGAATTCCTGAACGTCACCGACACCGAGTTTGTGATCGAAGAACCAAACATAGTAGGGCGAAACGTGACTTTGAACGTCACCGAAGGCATTGGTCGCTATGACAACGGGACAACGATCGACCTGCGTTCCACCGATGGCAACGCGGCTGTCCTGACGCTGGACGAGCAAGCCAACCTGACTGCCGCAGAGCCTGGCGACATTGTTTACCTGCAGCAGGCTCCCAGTCTCGTATTGGCTCGGATCAATGGTGACTCGATCGACTTGATCCAGCAAAATGACGACACCACCGTCTGGGCCGACTACGGGTTTGTCGACGGTCAGTTCGTTTATCTGGAAAGCAACACACGCGATACGACCGACGACGGAATGTTCTATGAGATCACCGCGATCGAGGGAACGCGAATGACATTGGACGTGTCGGAAACCGAGGCGGGATCACTTCAGCTCGACCAGCCGAGAAACATTCTGATCGCACCTGCTGTCACCGATCCGGCGGATCATGATTCGGCACCGTTCATTCGAGTACTGCGCCGAGAGGATATCGACCTCGAAATCACCGGTTTGGTTACGGCAACATCCAACCGTCATATCTTCATTGGGTCCGAAAGCAGCTTGCGCATCGATCGTGTTGAAGCGGGCGCCGACCAACGAGTGCAAATTAAGATCGAAGGCGACCTTTCCGGTGAAGCGACCAGCAACGGCGAAGCAAACATCGTTGGCGGCCGCATCGTTTTGGAATCCGGTGCCGGCAGCCTCGGGTCGGTCGCCTCACCCATCGGAATCGAATCAGGCCAAGGTGGGTATCTGATCGCACGAGCCGACAACGAAGTCGTCGTCGAGCAGCGTAACGAAACAGGTGACGCGGCTGACCTGCAAATCAACCAAGTCTTTTCAAAGACGTCGATCGTTCAGATCGAAGCCGACGGATCGATCTTTGACGCATTCAATTTAGACACCACCAACATTCAAGCTGTCGAGATCGTTTTGCGAGCCGGAGGATCGATCGGCAAGAGCGATGATTTTCTTGACATCAACGCGGGCGAAAATGGTTCCGTCACTGCAATCGCGGACGGATCCATTTGGATTGTCGAAACAGCCGGCAACTTGAATGTTCGGCAAATCCTTTCTCGCTCCGGCGACATCAGCCTGATGGCGGATGTTTCAATTCTTGACGCCGTCGATGTGGCGGATCCGTATGATCCCGAATCTGCGGACGGCAGCATCATCGCCGGCAACCCTCGCGCCGATTTAATTGGCAATCACGTCGCTTTGACCGCCAACTTGGGCGGCATTGGCGTTGCGGGTAACGAGCTGGATATCGATTCAAGTCATGCGGCCGACTCGGCCGGTTTTGTCACGGTCCATAGCACCGGCAATGCCTACGTCAATGAAACGAATGGCGACTTGGTATTGGTCCATGTCTTTACCGACGATACGGCGTTCATCGCCGCACTGAGTGGCAGTATCTACGGTCGCCCCGACGCGCCGCCGAACGTCATTCACGTCGATGGGAAAGTTTGGCTGTTCGCGGCCGATAATATCGGGACAGCCGCGTTACCGCTGCGAGTGGGAGCGACGTTCGTTGAAGGGCAAGCAACCACGGGTGATGTTTTCCTGGAAACGATCGGCAAAATTTTTGTCGGCGGCGTGATCGAAAATGAAGCCGACAACAGCGGCGAAGGTGAGTTTGTCAATTCTCGTCACGGGGCAACGCAAGGAATTTCGGCGGGGCGAACGCTTTCGATCCTTTCGCCACAAACGGTCAACGTCAGCGAGGGACTGTCTTCGCTGGGCGACATTTTGATCACGGCACGTAGCGCCAGCCTGCCAGCCGGACGCTGGGTCCAAAGTGGCGGCGACATCGTTTTCACATTGACGGACAGTTTTGATGCTGGCACGGACAGCGAAATCTCGGCCGATGGTGAATTGATCGTCCAGCTTGCCAGTGATTCCGTAACGTCAGGCCTGATCAGCATTGACGGTTCGGTCCTTGCAATGCAAAGCACCCTTCGCGGAACGGGCCTTGACGACACCGTGATCTTCACACCCAACTTGCTTTCCGGTTTGTTGGTGATCGAAACCGGGGACGGAGACGACACGGTCGAGACAAACCAGGGGAACGTCCAGTTTTCCGGTGGCGACGGAACGGACTTGTTGAAGTTGATCGGTAGCGACGTACACCTAGATTTGCTCGCCCTGCCCGACGGCGCACTGGAATCGCTGGAAACCCTTGACCTTCGAGGCGACGGTGGCAACACGCTGTTGCTTAGCCTTGCAAAACTCGCGAACCAGGATAGCCAAGCCGGGTACCTAGAACTGATTTACGACGAAGACGATTCAGTCGACTACGGTGCCGGCTGGGTTGCCGAAGCACCGATGTTTGTCGGAAATAGTTTCGTTCATGTGGCGCGTCAATCGGGAGTCGAAATTCGCATTCAGAATCCTACACCCTTCGTCAATCCGCTCGACCGATTCGATGTCAACCGCAGCGGCGAGGCATCGGCGCTCGACGCGCTAGTGATCATCAACCGGCTCGCGCGAATCGGCGACCCGAACTCGAACGGCCTGACGATGCCGATTACCGAGGACGACCTTGCTGATTTCCTTTATCTGGATGCCAACAACGACAACCGAGTCTCGGCCCTTGACGCACTGAACATCATCAATTCGCTGAGCCGTATTTCGAGCAGTGGAGAGAGTGAAAGAGTCCTTGCCTTGGCAATTGAGCCAGTGGGAAGCCTGACGCAGACGCCAAGCGAAGCAAAGGACCGAATCGACCGGACGGATACCTCGAGTCCTATGGCGGACAAGGTTTTCGCGAAACTCATTGCAAACCAGTCGCCGGTTGCCACACCGCTAGCGGCGGAAGTGGCTACGACAAACGATCGGGTTGGTGATGACGTTGACCCAACGATCGACGAGATGATCACACTTCTGGCGCTTGACGTACTGGCGGTAAATCGACGCTGAAGTGTCTAGGTCATCATTGGCGATGGGAGCTCATCTATCGGTTTCCCACTAAGATTTGGCCGACGAATAGCCAAACGAAGGTGAAGGTCAAACCGAGGGCAGTGTGAATGGCGTCGACGTGCATGGACGGGCCTGTACAAAAGAGGAAACGGGAGGGTTCTTGGCCCGTTCCATGGCCCGACTAGCAGCATTTTCCGATTCTCGGGATGCTACGGTCGCTTCACTGCACGCCTATCCCGGCGCACACTAAGTGGATCGTCCTGTCTTGGGTAAAAACTGTTAGAAAAATCCATTGGCGACCACAGCTTGCCCAGCCGGCACACTTTTACATTCCACGAACATCACGCCACAACCAACAAGACGGAGCACCCATGACCAAGTACTGGCTCATGAAAACCGAACCCACAACGTTTTCGATCGATGACTTAGAAACATCCGAAGAACAAACCACATCGTGGGAGGGCGTTCGGAACTACCAAGCCCGCAACACACTTCGCGACGAAATTCAGGTCGGTGACCGCGTCCTCTTCTACCACTCGGCCTGTAAAGAACCAGCCGTCGTTGGCACGGCGACCGTCGTGCGCAGCGGCTATCCCGACATCCACGCTTTCGACCGACGACACAAGTATTTCGATCCTAAGAGCGATCCCGCGAAGCCGACGTGGTACATGGTCGATATCCAACTAGAACAAAAACTCGACACGCCGGTCACACTAAAGGCGATGCGAGGCCAGGCAAAGCTAGAGGGCATGGTGCTGTTGCAAAAGGGCAGCCGTTTGAGCGTCCAACCGGTTAAAAAAAAGGAATTCGACACCGTGCTGAAAATGGCGGCAGTGTAAAACCATTCCATCGAACCACATGAACGGCAACGCCCTATTCATGGAGTGCATGCCTATAATCTCGCGTACATTCGATCCACTCAATCCAGCAAGCTAGAACGGATTTCACGATGAAGTTAGAAGATTTGAATCAACGTTTTGGGATTGCCGAGGTGAAGTTCGTGGCGGGGCAGGGTGGTTTGATCAAAGCCGTTGTGACCTCGGACCAATGCGAAGGTGAAATTTATATTCACGGCGCCCACGTGACGCACTTTCAACCGACGAACCAGAAACCCGTCCTCTGGATGAGCGAGCAATCCGTATTCGAAGCGGAAAAAGCGATTCGCGGCGGTGTGCCGATCTGCTTCCCCTGGTTCGGCCCATTGGCGGGACATCCCAAAGCCCCCGGGCATGGCTGGGCGCGAACACGATCTTGGGACGTCGTGAAGACGTCGCTTCGCGAAGGCAACGTCGTCGAATTGGTGATGAGAACTGAAATCGAAGACTTTGCGTTGGCGTACACAGTGCGTTTCGGTGAAGTGCTCTCGCTGGAACTTCATGTCACGCTGTCACCACAAGCGGCTGCCACGGTGACCTATGAAGAGGCAATGCATACCTATTTGACGGTAAGCGACATTCACTCGGTAAGCATCCGCGGTCTGGAGCCGGCCGGATACATCGACAAGGTCGATGGAGGCACGACCAAAATGGAAACAGGATCCGCCATCCGATTTGACGGTGAATGCGATCGTGTCTATCTGGAAACCACATCAACGACGCGGCTTACCGATCCTGGCATGAAGCGGATCATCACGATCTCAAAATCCCATTCCCACAACACTGTCGTGTGGAACCCTTGGGTCGATAAAAGTGCCCGCATGCCCGATTTTGGCGATAACGAGTGGCAGGGGATGGTTTGCATCGAAACGGCCAACATTGGCAAACGATCGATCGAGCTGAAGCCCGGAAAGTCTCACACGATGACGGCGACGATCGCGGTGGACCAACTGGACTAAGTTGGATCGCACCACGCAAGAGCTAGTTCGCGGGAAAGCAGTCGCACACCCGGCGAAGGGGGTCGCAAGACCGCGACGGTCAACGCGATGTGGACCTGGGATGCCCCCAATTCCTGTACCAGGCGTTATGAAAGATTGGGTTGGGGAATTGGGATCGGTGATTCGCAGTGCTGCTGGAGTGAGGCCGTAGGCCGAACGGAAGCAGCACTGCGAAGCGCGAACAGTTCGCGCTTCGCAGTGCTGCTTCCGTTCGGCCTACGGCCTCACTCCAGCAGCACTGCGAATCACCGATCCCAATTCCCCAACCCAATCTTTCATAACGCCTGGTACAGGAATTGGGGGCATCCCACAGGGATCGGTCAACGGCAGCAATGGACGTTTGCCGAATCGTGTCGGCGACCAAAATGACTTGCAGCGGACCGCATTGAACGTAGAACTTTGGCATCGGTGATGTCCTCGACGAGGGTGACTTCCTTGAAACGCTTCGTCAAATGAAGCGACAAACAAATCATCGCCCGGGGGCGTGACAAGGTTGGTCAACGCTCGCTGAGGAGGTCGTTTTTACGATGTTATTGTAGGGCGGGAGAATCTTCCGGTTCGGTGGCTGGTTGGGTTTGGTCGGACGGTTGGGACGCTGGATTTTCGGTCAAGCCAAACTTAAACGCCAACATTTCGGGACCAATTTGGGCGATCACTTGTCCCAACGGTTCTTGAACCGTCAAGCGAACTTCCAGTTCGTTGTTTCCGCTAAGAATCGGCTTTCCGGATTTTTCAAACAAAGGCTTGCCGTCAAGCACATCCAACGCCAGCACATCCAAGTACTTCTTTCGGCTCGGGATCGAATACGTAAACGGGCTGCGGGTGAGCAGAAGGATGGGTGTGTCGGCCGCTTGAGTGAGGGTGCATCCCCACGGTTTCTCAAATTCCTGGCCCCACCGAACTGCTCCGTCATCCATCGATACGGCGTAGACACCATGGGCCGTTTGGTGCGCCGCGCCGTCGGCAGTTTGCAGTTGTTCCACCGTTTGTGTTCGTGGTCGATCAACTTGGCGTTTGGGAAGGAAGATCATCTGGTCACGCAAACGCATCGCGTGAAAACCTTTCATGTCGTCGAAGTCGGGCAGCTTCGGTCGGCCAATTTCCTGGCCCGTCACTAAATCCCACAGCAACGATTCACCGCGACTTCGCATCAGTGCGAGATAGCGACCGTCGACAATTTGTCCGTACGACACTGTCGAATCGGGTCCGCTGCCGTTGCTGGAATAGGTCGTCTCGCTAAGTAAGACTTGATCCGTCAGCGGATTGACTAGTGACAACTCAAGCGAAACTTCATCGTCGAGTTGTCGATATGCAAGCACGTGGGAGCCGGCCGCTTCCCAGACTTCGCCGTATGGCCACGGACGGCGATCCAATCGTCGACCATCGAGCAGGTCGAACGAAACGACTTCGGAAGTTGCGGATGAGACGACAACGCATCGTGTTCCATCGCTTAGAACGACACCGCTTTTGGGTGCCGTCGAATTACGCCAGAGTGTTTCCTTGGATATCAAATCAATCGCCACCAAGTCGCCGCCCTGCAGCATCAGCACTCGATCGCCGATAACCGGACCGAGCGAAAATTCGGGAATGACTTTGGACGCTGCCGTCGATTTCAAGTGATAGTGAATCACTTGATCGCCGAACGGAGTTTGGATCCCACGTCGGTTAGCGATCGGGCTGCCGTCACCGGATAGGTTGCGTTGCCACATCAACGATTCGCCGCTGCCGGCGATCACGTGATTCAGATCGACAAGTACCAAGCCACTGGGCATCAACACCAACATCGCGCCGCCGCTGATCATGGCTTCCTTGTCGATGTCGTCACCTTGCCGCATCGTTTCAATGGGAATCATTCGCGGTACACCCGACGGGTCGCGAAGGGCAAGCGGCGTCGCGGCGTCGCTGATCAATTGCCAACCTTGGAATTGTTCTCCCATCAAGACTTGCGTTTTTGACAACCGTTGGGCGTTGCTGCCGAATCGCGTTCGTATTTGACGCGAGTCCCAGGAGACGTCAACGTTGTTGGGCCATTGGGGAACCCCAATGCTGGCACGGGCCACTTTTCGTAGTGACGCAATTTCTGGAGACTCGGATTCGTCGTTCGATGTCGCATCAAGGATGGCGACCGCGTCCCGTCCGAACCGAGCCTCGGCGTAGAGTCGTGCCAATCCGATTTTGTCTTCGGCGGACCATGACTCGAGCGATTGGGGGGATGCAACGCGAGAACCCAGTATCAGTCGTTCCCATTTCAAAAACTCGCCGGTCGATTGATATCGATCGATCAGCTCGTCGCGAAGTCCCTTGACGCCGTCGAAAGGGCGAAAGTGATGGTAGATTCGGTCGACGAGAGTCGTTGATGACTGGCGACGCGATTCCATCAATTTGGAAAGGAGTTGGTTAACCTTCGCTAAGTCGTCGGCCGATGCCGAATTCGCAATTTCAGCCGACCTCGCCGCCAACCAGCTGTCCATGGTGCATTGTCGCGACGGGTCATTGATGACTTGGTCCGAGACCGATTCCAGCATGGGCTCAGAAACCACCAGCGTCGAAAAGTCGATCAATCGCTGTGCCGCTTCGACATAGGATCCGTTGGAAAGTGATGTGCGAATGCGAAGCGACATCAGCTCGGCACGTTGAGCGGGGCGATCGATCAGTGCTTCCAATGCTTCGACCAATCCCGGATCAACTTCGGCGTCATCTCGCAACAGTCCAAGCATCGCGGAAACGCTAAGCATTTGGACTTCGTCGTTATCGGGTTGCATCTGTCGTGCTCGTTCGAGCAGTTCCAACGCTTCGCTGCGTTGGTTTCGTTGGATCAAGAGTTCTGACTTTCGCACTAACGCTTCGAAGTCATCCGGGTTTTCTGAGAGCATTCGATTGACGATCGGTTCCAGCGTTGCTTCGCCGAACGCAACCGACAAAGCCGTCGGGCTCTGCACGATCACTTCGCCATCGATTGCGACCAAGTTGCCCAGTGGATACCGAGTGTTCCTCCGCTCGATGACCGATCCATCGTCGAGCGAAATCAAAACCAATTGGTTCGTTGTCGTAGGCACTAAGTAGTTGCCATCGCCAAAAACGCCACGTCCTGCGGTCTGTTGACCGGCGGTCATCAGATCGCGAGTCGTCCAAGTGTTTGTTCCGTTTTCATCGATCGCGAACGCACGAACTTGGTTGCTGCCGACGACAAGAAAATGTCCGTCACGGATACCGGCCAAGTACCGCATTTCGACGCGATTTTTTTCGGGGAACAAGGGTCTGCCGGACAACAAGTCGAAACCGAATAGGCGGTCGGCTTCGATCGGCGTGACCAGAACGGTTTGACCTTCTGCGATCGCAGTTCCGTTGTCCCAACGCTGCATCAAATGGCTGGCGTCCATCCCCGCGCCGCGACCGTTGAACGCGCGGACCATTTCTGTATTTCGTTCATACATCATGCCCCAACGCAGCATCCGATCGCCAAGGTCGATTGCGACCGTCGATCCGGCGCCGGTGGGGCAGACCAGTACGCCTTCGTGGTACGTCGGCATCGCGCCCGCGATCCGTCGGATCGGATCCGTATCGATCCCACCCGATTCCACGGCAACCAAGTGTTGTCGCCATATTTCCTTGCCGGTCGCCGGGTCCAAACACGACAGGTTAATGTCACCTGCGATCTCAGCCATCACATAGAGTCGGCCGTCAACGGGCAGCGGCGGACCCAAAAAGAATGCGTCGGAGAGCGGCGAATTCTCATCGGCCCCGGAACCCAGCCGCCATAGCAACTTGCCCTCCGTTGCCATTTCGAGCGCCACCAACGTGTTGGTGCTAGTGTCGGCCGGGCGCGTACCTCGCAAATTGATCATCGGACTCAACGACGCCATCTCGACTTCACCGAGATCACTGAGCATGAAAACTCGCTCGCCGTCGCTGGTGACTTGACCGTAGGGCACGTCATTCCACACGCGTTGGGTCAGCAGATCGCTGGCATCGTCTTCGCCAGTCAATTCGTCGAACGCCACATCTTCACTTTCGGCGGTTTCGAATGCGGTTTGCCAGGGATACGTCCACAGGCGTTTTCCCGTGCGATAGTCGACGCCCACCAATCGCTCAGTCGTTCGCATCAGCAACTGCTCGCCGACTCGAATCGGCATCCATGTCGGCGGTGGCAACTTCCCGCTGGTCGTCAACTCGTTCGCGACGTCTCGGAGTGTCCGCTCTTGGCGCGGGCTCGCTGTGGTGTTCAACATCCAGCGCAGATTCGTCAACGGTAATTGTCCGGCGGAGCCACCGTTACGGCTGGGCGTTGATCCAAACATCGGGTAATCCGACGTCTCTGCCGCCGCGTAATTGGGCAGTTGTGCGCTATGCCTGGCAAGCCAATTCACTTGATCGTCCGTAGCCGGAATCGTCTCTTCTTTGCCGGCCAGCGTGACGACGCCGACGCCCAGTTCGGGAACATTTCGATCCGCCAAACGACACGCCGATGCATGCAGCAAGGTCACGCCGTTTCCCAAATGCTTGATAGCGCCGGGATGGGTGACAACATCGTCCAATAGGACCGAAGCCGCCAATGGATGTCCGCTATAAATCTCGCGTTGCGCCAACAACCACGACGCCTCGTAACCGGCACGCGTGTGAAAGAAACGACGTCGGACTTCACGGACTTGTTCCCAGTCACGATTCTCGCTGGCCGCGATCAGTGATTTTTTTGCGATCGACCCGTAACGCAGTTCATAAGTTTCCATCGCAGCCGACGGAAGGCTAGCGATCATTTCACGCGCCGCGCGAAACAGACTCATTTGCAACGGCGTTCCAACAACGGCTTCGTCTGCGCCAAGAAAAAAGTCTTGCCCGGTAAGGTCGGACTCGTCCATCTGTTCGGCGTCACGAGAGAGCAAGTCACCCAGTGCCACGACGGCGTCGCTGTAACGCTTTTCCCCCAATGCGCGGTCAGCATCACGTAACTGCTGTTCGATCGCACGCGGAGGTTCAATAAAACGTCCTGATTGGGCGCCCGTGATGGGACGCAAAAAGCCTTGCGCCAACGCGGAAGCCGGACTCAAGATTCCCGCAATGACGGCGATGACTCCTAACGTCCCGGCAACCCAAAATTGCGATCGAACCTGAGAAGACGAATTCGAAATGATCACGTTGGAAACCTATGCTTGAAGAAGCTGCCCAGAATGTCTGCATTGTACAGGCCAACGCGAAGAGTGTCCGCCAGTACGTTGGCGGAACGGACGCTGGGATACCAGCGAATCGATGCGTCTAAGACGGTTTTGGCACGAGGTGTTTCTCAATCGCGGCGAAGACGTCCTCGGGAGGATGCATGCCGTCGATGGTGCGGACCAAATCGCGGCCGCTGTAGTAGTCCAACACCGGTGCCGTTTGGGTATGAAAAACTCTCAGCCGCGCTGAAATCGTTTCTGCGTTATCGTCGGCTCGATTCTCAACGAGCGAACGTTTTAGCAAGCGTGAAATCAGCTCTTCTTGATCGGCGACCAGATTCAGCACGACGTCGATCTTTCGATTCTTCGTCGGCAGGTATTCATCCAGCATCCGAGCTTGGTTGACCGTCCGCGGAAATCCGTCGAAGAGGCAACCGTCTTCGCAGTCCGCCGCCAGCAATCGCTTCGTGACGATCCGCATGACCAAGTAATCGGGGGCCAAACGCCCGCCATCGATATAGCTTGCCACCACGCGACCGAGAGCCGACTCGTTGCGAGTACCCCGCAACATCTCCCCCGTTGAGAGGTGGGGGATTCTTAATCGCTCGGTTAACCGCTTGCACTGGGTGCCTTTACCGACACCCGGCGGACCGATGAAGATGATTCGCATTGAAACACCTTCATCGTTGCGGAAAAAGGGTGACTTTGGAACTCGATTAGACGACGGGCGAGGTACCGCCGCCGGCGCCCTCGAGTAGTCCACGATAGTTTCGCATCACCAAGTGGCTGTCGATCTTTTGAACCAAGTCGAACGCCACGCTGACGGCGATCAACAGACCAGTGCCACCATAGAAACCGGCAATCGAATAGGGCACGCCAAGCGAGCCGTAAACGATGGTTGGCACGATCGCGACGATCGAAAGGAAAGCAGCACCGACGTAAGTGATTCGAACCATTACCTTCTCAAGATAATCCGTCGTTCGCTTGCCCGGCCGATAACCGGGAATGAACGTGCCGCTGTCACGCAGATTGTCCGACATCTCCTTCGGGTTGAACGTGATCGCCGTCCAGAAGTAGCAGAAGAAGAAAATCAAAACGACATAGAACAGATTGAACACGAACGAACCTTGGTCGTTCAACGTCAATCCGATCAGGTTGAGGGGTTTGAACAAAGCACTTTCACTGCCCACAAAACTGGCCATTCCACCCATCAACATTCCGGGGATGATCAGCAAGCTGCTCGCGAAAATGATCGGCATAACGCCCGCCTGGTTGATGCGAAGCGGCAGGTGTTGACGCGTACCGCCGTAAACACGGCGTCCACGAGTGAACTTGGCCGATTGAGTCGGGATCTTGCGTTGGCCCAGGGTGATAAACACCACACCGAACACGACGCCGACGAACAACACCACCAGCAACACAAGTGTTTCAATCCCGATTTGGCCGCGGCTGAGCCCCGTCAATTCGGTCTTCATGTTGCGAACCAGTTCGTACAGTGCCTTTGGCATTTGAGCCAGAATGCCAGCCATGATCAGCAAGCTGATACCGTTACCGATACCATGCTCGTCGATTTGTTCGCCCAACCACATCAGGAATACCGTTCCGCAGGTCATCACCAACACGGCAACGAACTGCCAGCCCCAAAACAATGAACCATCGCTGGCCATGAAGTTCGGGTTGATGTCCCCGTTGCCGGACGGGCCGCCCGACATCAGCATGAATTTCAGGTACATGTAAGACTGAACCACGCAGATCAGCACGGTCAGATAACGAGTGTATTCGTTCAGCTTCTTTCGACCAGCCTCGCCCTCTTTCTTCAAATCTTCGAGCGGCTTATAGACGCTGCCCAGCAATTGAAAAATGATCGACGCCGAGATGTACGGCATGATGCCGAGGCCGAAGATCGTTGCTTCGCGAAGATCGCTCGCGGCGAACAAGGTGATCTTCTCGAAAAACTCCGAAGCGGTTCCGCCCGCATCACCGATGTTCGTCGCGATCATCGGCAAGGGGATGTGGAAGCCGATTCGATAGATCGCCAACAATCCAATTGTCAGCATGACCTTCTTGCGAAGCTCAGGAATCGAGAAAATGATGCGCAGCTTTTCAAACATGCGTCAGGTCCGTCTTTGAATTCTTGGGATGCACGAACAGGGTTCGGCATCGGGATCTTAAGGAGAGATGATGGTTGGTCGAAGTTTAACGACCGATGCGGTCTCAAGCGATACCAACCATGACTTAACGCCCACCCGTGGGCACCGGAACTCGAAGGCCGGCGCCTACGGCTGGGCGTTAAGCATCGTTTAACAAATGCGACCAGCGACTAAGCTTTTGCTGCTTTCAAGTCCGCGACGCGTTCTTTCGGTGTTCGCTTGGCGACCAGCTTGTTGATCGTTCCGCCAGCGGCTTGAATCTTTTCTTCGGCCGACTTGCTGAACCGGTGAGCTGTGACGTTGAGCCTCTTGGTCAATTCACCATCGCCGAGAATCTTCACCTCGTCAAACGTACCTTTGGCAAGATCCTTGGCGGCGAGTGCTTCCAAGGTGACATTGTCACCGTCGTTGAACGCTTCGTTCAAACGGTCAACGTTCACCGCGAAGACGACTTGGGCCCAGCGATTGTTAAAACCACGCTTGGGAACACGACGGATCATCGGCATCGCACCACCTTGGAAGGTTGGCTTGCGGCTGTAACCGCTGCGGCTCTTGTGTCCGTTGTGACCACGTCCGGCTGTCTTGCCGGTACCACTGCCTACACCGCGACCGATGCGTTTGCGAGGGCGTTTCTTTTGAATGCCGCGGTGGACATCGTTAAGTTGCATGACGAAAACCGATAAAACGTTTGTCTGTGATTTCAGTGGCGAGTCATCAGAGGCGAGATGTTAACCGCCTCTTTTCGGACTCAGTGGATTAAGAAGTCAGTTCTTCGACGGTCAAACCACGAAGTGCGGCGACTTGGTCGACCGTACGCAGTTTTGATAGTGCGTCGACGGTCGCTTTGACCAAAGTGACAGGATTGTTGGTGCCGTACGACTTAGTCAGAATGTCGTGGATTCCGGTAGCTTCGCAGACCGCACGTACCGCTTGACCAGCGATGATACCGGTACCTGCACCCGCAGGCACCAGCAACACTTGTGCAGCACCGTACTTGCCGGTGACTTGGTGAGGAATCGTGCCTTTGACCAAAGGGACTTCGATCAAGCTACGGCTAGCTTGCTTCTGTGCCTTTTGAACACTTGGTGGAACTTCGTTGGCCTTGCCATAGCCCCAGCCCACACGTCCGCTGCCGTCACCGACGACGACCATAGCGGCGAAGCTGAAGCGACGACCACCTTTGACCACCGCAGCACAACGCTTGATTTTGACGACGCGATCGAGCATGCCGTCTGGAACGGCAGATTCTTCTTGCTTACGCTTTCCGCGTCCGCCGCCGCCACCACCGCCGCGATTTTGTGATGAATTACTGATGGTATTTATCCTCTTTCAGGACTTTTCTTGATCGTTGATGGGGAACGCGTGAATCTTCGGTGAGCTAAAACTGCAAGCCGCTTTCGCGGGCAGCCTCGGCGAACGCCTTGACGCGTCCGTGGTATTTGTTGTGACCGCGGTCCATCCGGACAGCAGTGATTCCGACGGCACTGGCTTTTTCAGCGATCATGCGACCAACCGCGGACGCACCATCGCAATTGCCGCCGACGGAAACCGAGGCACCCTTGTCGCGAGTGCTGGCGCTGGCAAGGGTCTTGCCGGCCAAGTCATCGATCAACTGAACACTGAAGTGTTTGAGCGATCGGTGAATACACATGCGAGGATGGTCGGCCGAGCCACGCAGTTTGTTGCGCACGTGGTTTCGTCGGCGGAGTCGTTTCTTTTGGATCTTTCGGTTCTTGTCCATTTTGTGTCCGATCGATTGTGGATCGGCCTAAGCAATGGTTCGTGGGGCGACTCGTTTTCTTGGCGAGCCGCGGAATTGTGTTTTTTCCGCCGCAATCGGTGGAACGCTTACTTGGTTGCCGACTTACCGGCCTTGATCTTGACTTGTTCGCCCTGATAGCGAACACCCTTGCCCTTGTAAGGCTCGGGTTTGCGGAGCGAACGCAATTCAGCGGCGAACTGGCCGACCGATTGCTTGTCGCATCCCTGAATCACGATGTGTGTTTGATCGGGACAGGTCACGTTCAAGTCGCTGGGGATTTTGCGATGCAACTCGTTTGCGTAACCGACCCGAAGTTGAATCGTATCACCTGAGATCGCAGCCAAATAGCCGACGCCTACAATCTCGAGCTTCTTTTCATAGCCCTTGGTCACGCCTTCGATCATGTTGGCGATCACTGCGCGGGTCAAACCGTGCAGCTCGCGTGATGTTCGTTCGTCATTCTGACGAGTGACGACAAGCGTGTTGTCATCTTCGTTGACCGCAACGGAGACTTCGGGGCGATGTTCGAAAGTCAGCTTGCCCTTGGCGCCTTCGACTTCGATCGTGTTGCCGGAGAACGATACTTTCGCACCATCCGTTACTGGCACCGGCTTATTTCCAACGCGACTCATGTCTAATGCTTTGTTTCAATCAGGTATTGATGGTCTTCAAATCGGCTCGCCGGATGTGCGGCAAGCATCACTTCAATGCGTCTAACGACTCGCCGACTAAGCGACTTCGCAAAGCACTTCGCCGCCCAGGTTGTCACGTCGAGCTTCCCGGTCGCTCAATACACCACGGCTGGTGCTGATGATCCGGATGCCGAGGCCACCAAGAACTGGCTTGAGTTCTTTGCCGCGGCTGTAAAGCCGACGACCGGGCGAACTCACCCGTTTGATCGTTTGGATGACGCGTTCACCGTTGGGGCCATACTTCAATTCAAGTCGAAGCGTTGCCGTCGGGTTTTCTTCGTCAATCTCTTTCCAGTCCCAAATGAAACCTTCGCGTTTAAGAACGTCGGCGATTCCCTTCTTGAACCGACTTGTCGGGATGTCCACGTAGGGCTTCTCGACGCGTACGGCGTTGCGGATTCGAGTCAGCATGTCGGCAATTGGATCAGTCATCATAATATTGTCAGCTCCCCTGTTGGACCTTTACCAGCTGGCCTTACGAACGCCTGGGATCAATCCCATGTTAGCGTTCTCACGGAAACAAATCCGACACAGCCCGAACTTCCGGTAAACCGATCGAGGACGCCCACAAAACTTGCAACGGTTCTCTTTACGAGAACTGAACTTTGGGGGACGCTTCGACTTCGCGATTTTCGATTTACTTGCCACAGGGTGACTCAGGTTTCTTGTTACAGGTCCAAAGAATATTGTTAAAATCAATCTGCAATGTGCAGTTCGATCAAGCGGCGTCAGTCGCCTTTTTCTCAGCCTTGAACGGCATGCCGAACAACGCCAACAGTTCACGAGCTTCGTCGTTCGTCTTTGCCGACGTGACGACCGTGATGTTCATGCCTTGAGGCCGCGTGAATTTGTCAGGGTTCAATTCGGGGAACACCAACAATTCGGTCAGACCGAGTGTGTAGTTGCCGCGACCGTCAAAGGCCTTGCGATTGATTCCGCGAAAGTCACGAACCCGAGGTAATACGATCGAGACCAAGCGGTCCATGAACTCATACATTCGTTGGCGACGGATGGTCACCATGCAACCGATCGGCATGCCTTCGCGAAGCCGAAAGTTCGCAATCGACTGGCGAGCGACTGTCATCACTGGTCTTTGACCAGCGATTTCCGTCATCGCTTCGAATGCAAGATCAAGAATCTTCTTGTCACCAATCGCTTGGCCGACACCCATGTTTAGGGAGACCTTTTCCAGCCGAGGAATTTGATGAGAATTTTTGTAGCCGAACTTCTCAGTCATCGCTTGGCGAATGACATCCTCGTAACGGACTTGCATGCGGGGTTTGTCGGACATCAGAAACAGTTTTCGGTTAGCAGTGTTCAGTGTTCAGTAAAACCGGAGTTCAGTAAAACCGGATGGCTTTGCCGTGAAGTCCGGCCTCTACGCCTTGGCGGCGTGTTGAGCTCGAGCCGGCGCGATTTTTCCGAGGCTGTTGCCACTCTTCTTTGCGAATCGTTCTTTGCTGCCGTCGGCAAGGAAACGAACACCGACTCGCGTCGGTTTGCCCGATTGTGGGTCGACCAACATCACGTTGCTCGCCGCAATCGGCATTTCTTTATTCAATCGTCCGCCTTGCGGATTCTTCTGGCTACGTCGCACGTGTTTCCAAACGCGACCCGCACCTTCGACGACGATCTTATTTGCTTTACGGTCGATCTTCAGGATCTTACCACGATGCCCTTTGTCGGCACCGGCGATCACTTCGACTTCGTCATCAATTCGGAAATTCATAGCGGGTGTGTATTAGGTAACAGGTTTCAGGTAACAGGTATCAGGTATCAGTTGAGGGAGCGAAGACAGGACCAGAGTGACCAGAGAAAAATGTTCTCTGCCACCTGTTCACTGCCGCCTTTTCACTCAGACCACTTCGTTGGCGAGCGAAACGATTTTCATAAAGCTTCGATCACGCAGTTCGCGGGCAACCGCCCCGAAAATTCGCGTCCCACGTGGGCCTTTGTCTTTGTCGATCAAAACGACTGCGTTACTGTCAAACTTAATGTAGCTGCCGTCGGGACGACGGGTCGGCTGTTTGGTTCGTACGATGACCGCACGAACGATCGCCTTCTTCTTCACTTCGCTGCCCGGAATCACGCTTTTGACGCTACAGACGATGATATCGCCCAGTCCGGCAACGCGGCGACGACTGCCACCGAGCACCTTGATGCACATGACTTGGCGTGCACCGGTGTTGTCGGCAACGTCGAGACGAGTTTCTTGTTGGATCATTTTCGTGTGTCTTGTTTAAACTTCGATGTTTCGAACGCAAGCATCGGCATTGGCCGACGATGACTACTCCGACGCTTCGCCACCAGCAGCTGCAACAGCTTCCAGTTCCGCCTGTTTACGAGCCGCACGAAGAGCGGCAACGTCAACTTCGGTGCTCTTTTCGAGCACACGAACCAAACGCCAACGCTTCAGCTTCGACAGCGGCTCGGATTCGATGATTTCAACGCGGTCACCAGTACCCGATTCGTTGTTCTCATCGTGTACATGGCACACGGTGCGGCGACGAACGTACTTTTTGTACTTCGGGTGTTTGACCAAACGGGCAATTTCGACACGACGAGTTTTGCTCATCTTGTCGCTGGTCACGATTCCGGAGACGACACGCTTAGGCATGGAACTTGAGTCCGAGGTTTCTTTATCTAACGGTTGATTTGATTACTTGGTTGTCTTTGCCAACCGTCGTGCTACTTCGTGGAAGCGGCAACGCGTTGGGTTTGGATCGTCTTGATCCGAGCGATCGTGCGCCGATTCTTCATGATCTCGCTGGGCGTGTTGAGACGCTCGGACTGAGATTGGAATCGCAAGCGAAACAACGTCTGGGCGGCTTCTTTCGAAGTCGCCTCGAGCTGCTCGTCGCTCATCTCGCGAAGTTCACTGATGTTGCTCATGGCAGGATAGGTATCAGGTTACAGGTATCAGGTTTCAGGAAAAAAATGACAGGTACGGCGGGAATCGGTCGGCTTGGCCTTCCATATGATCCCTGACGCCTGTTACCTATGCACTTAAGCCGGACGGCGTTCGACGAATCGAACTTTCACCGGCAACTTGCTCGCCAATCGAGCGAAACAGACCTTGGCCTGTTGTTCTGTCACACCACCGAGCTCATAAAGGATCGTTCCCGGCTTCACGACCGCGGCCCAGAAGTCAGGCTCACCCTTACCTTTACCCATCCGAGTTTCCAGCGGTGTGCTGGTCACGGATTTATCGGGAAAGACTCGAATGTAGAGCTTGCCTTCGCCACGGACGTATTGCTGGGCAGCAATCCGACCCGCTTCAATTGTTGTCGCTTTGATCCAGCCGGCGTCCATAGATTGGATACCATAGTCACCAAAGACGACCGTATTGCCGCGAGTCGCACTACCTTTTATGCGACCTCTTTGGCTTTTTCGATGCTTGACCCGTTTGGGCATCAACGCCATCGGTTTCGTCTCCGTAAGTTCCTTGGTTGATCCACACTTGAATCCCGATGTGCCCCTGTGGCGTCATCGCTTCGGTGAATCCGTAATCGATTTTTGCTTGCAGCGTGCTGAGCGGAATGGAGCCAGCAATCTGTTTTTCGCGACGGGCCATTTCTGCCCCGCCCAGTCGACCGGCCAACTGGACTTTGATGCCTTTGGCACCCGCATCCATGGTCGTTTCGAGTGTTCGTTTCATTGTCCGGCGGAAACTCGACCGCTTGGACAGTTGTTGAGCGACGTCGAGTGCCACCAACTGAGCTTGCAACTCAGGGCGTCCGACTTCCTCGACCTTCAAGTTGATTCGGCGGCCGATCAAGTTTTGCAGTTCAGCCTGCAGAATCTCAATCTCTTGGCCCTTCTTGCCGATGATCAAGCCCGGACGAGCAACGAACATCATCACGCGGACTTCGTCGCGAGTACGTTCGATCTCGATCCGGTCGATTCCGGCGCTCTTGTACTGGGTTTTCTTAGGGTGATTCGTAATGAAGTTTCGCAACTTGCGATCCTCCACCAACAAATCGGCGAAGTCTTTTTTCGACGCATACCAACGACTCGTCCACCCGCGAGTGACGCCGGTGCGGAAAGCGATTGGATGTACTTTTTGACCCATGGGGGACTCGTTGTCTTCGAAGGGGTTGGGTGCTTAGATTCAGACTTCGTCAATCGGCGTCAACGCGACGCGGATATGACTGCTTCGTTTTTTGATCATGAACGCGGTGCCGCGGGCTCGCGGACGGATCCGCTTGAACATCGGACCGGCGTCGACGCACACTTCGGTCAACACCAGTTCTTCAATGCGGTGGCTGCGTCCGCTGTTTTGATCAGGATCTTGTGCGTTACCAACAGCGCTTTGGATCACTTTTTCAAGCATGCGGGCGCCACGCTGCGGCTGATACTTGAGTGTATCAAGTGCTTCGTCTGCGTACATGCCACGGACCAGGTCCGCGACCAACCGGATTTTCTGGGCGCTCATTCGAGCGCCTTTATGGGATGCTTTGTAAGTTGCCATTTCTCTTCGATGCAAGAATTACTTCTTGCCTCCCTTGCCGCTGTGACCTTTGAACGTCCGAGTCGGGGCAAACTCACCTAGTTTGTGGCCAACCATGTCTTCCGACACCGCCACTTTCACGTGTTTGCGACCGTCATGAACCATGAACGTCTTGTTGATGAACTCGGGGACAATCGTGCAAGCACGTGCCCAAGTTTTGATCGGTTCGTTTTTGCCGGTTTCCGCCTGCTTCTGCACTTTGAAGAACAGCTTCGGATCGACGTACGGGCCTTTTTTAAGACTGCGACTCATGAGGGATCGGTTTCAGGTTTCAGGTTTTCTGGATTCAGGTTAACGACAGTGACCGGTTAAGGATCAATGAAGTTTCAACTGGCCATAGCGACGACTCTTGCGGCGACGAACGATCGAGCTGTTGCTGGCCTTTCGTCGTTGACGAGTCGAGCCGCCCTTGGCGCTCTTGCCCTGCGGGCTAACTGGGTGACGTCCACCCTTGGTCCGACCTTCACCACCACCGTGCGGGTGGTCGATCGGGTTCATCGTGGTACCGCGAACGTGCGGACGACGACCGAGCCAACGTGCTCGGCCGGCTTTCCCAAGGCGAACCTTCATGTGTTCGGTATTGCCGACTTGGCCAATCGTTGCTCGACAGGCACTTGGAACTCGGCGGATTTCACCACTTGGCAAAGCCAACTGAGCCCAATCGGATTCACGAGCCATCAGGGTCGCCTGTGTTCCTGCCGATCGACACATCACCGCTCCGCGGCCGGCGCGAAGCTCGATGCAGCAAACGGTGGTGCCAAGCGGAATGTTCTTCAGTGGCAGGCTGTTGCCGACAGTCGGCGGAGCGTCGGGGCCGTTTTGTACTTTGTCGCCTGCCTTCAACCCCGCTGGAGAAACCACATAAACCTTTTGGCCGTCGGCATACTTCAACAACGCGATGCGAGCCGATCGGTTTGGGTCGTACTGGACCGAATCAACGATCGCGACCATGCCATCTTTGGCGCGACGGAAGTCGACGACGCGGTACATTTGCTTGTGACCACCGCCGCGGTGACGGGCTGTGATCTTGCCTTGGTTATTGCGGCCACCAGTCTTCTTTTGCCTCTTGAGCAGCGACCGTTCGGGCTTGTAGCCCTTGGTCAAATCAGCGAAATCGCTGACCGACGCATTTCTGCGTCCGGCGCTGGTTGGCTTGTAGATTCGAATGCCCATGGCGGGATAGCTATTAGGTTTTAGGTATTAGGCGTTAGGTAAACGACGCGGCAGACTCAATCGCACTAGAAGAAATCGATTCGATGATCTTCGTGCAGTTGAACGATCGCCTTCTTCCAGTCGCTGGTGCGTCCGTAGCGAGTTTTATAACGACGCAACTTGCCCTTGCGGGTTTGCGTGCGAACTTTCGTGACTTTGACGCTGAACAGTTCCTCCACCGCACTTTTGACGTCCAACTTCGTGGCGTCGCGGTGGATTTGGAACGCATATTGGTTGTTTCGTGACGCTCGGTGAACACCTTTTTCGGTGACCAGCGGACGCAGCAACACCTGGTGAGCTTCGAGCTGGATGCCCGATTGGCTTTCGGTTTCAGCTGGGGTTTTGTTCTCGGCCATTTTCTTCAACTTCACTTATGGATGGTTGGGGCAGGTGTTACTTCGCGTCCGTCGCATGGACGTTCGTGCTGAAGCTGCCATCTTTGATCTTGTCCAACGCTTCGCGGGTGATCAGCATTCGCTTCGGCTTCAAAACCGACAATGCGTTGAGTTCGCGGACCGGTTGGATTGCGACACCCGTGATGTTGCGACCGCTCTTATAGACCATTGGATCCATATCGCCCGTCGCGACTAACGTGGTGGTGTTCTCGAGGCCGAGGGCCTTCAAGACGCCTGCCATTTTCTTGGTGGCGGGAGCGTCGAAGCTAAGCTTGTCAACGACAACCAATTCGCCATCATCGATCTTCGAGCGAATAGCCATGCGAGTCGCAAGCTTCAGGGCCTTCTTGTTCAGGCGATAGCTATAGTCACGCGGCTTGATCGTTCGAGCGACACCACCGCCAACGCGGACTGGCGATCGCCTGCTGCCGGCACGGGCGTTGCCGGTGCCTTTCTGGCGGTACATCTTCTTCGTCGTTCCCGACACTTCACCGCGGGTGCGGGTGTTGTGCGAACCCTGGCGTTTGTTGGCCTGATACATCACGACCGCGTCGTGCAACAATTGCTTGTTGATGCGATCAGCGATTTGATCGGTATCGATTTCGTATTTGCCGACTTCGCTGCCGGATTCATTAAAGACAGTCAATGATGCCATGCTATTAGCCCACCTTGTTCGTTTCGCGGATCGTGACGAATCCACCGTTGGGGCCTGGGACTGCACCGCGGACGAGAATCAGATTGTTCTCGGTATCAACGCGAACCAGTTCCAGGTTTCGTGATGTCGTTTTTGCATTGCCGTACTGGCCGGCCATTCGCTTACCCTTGAACACGCGACTAGGGTACGCACTCATGCCGGTACCACCAGCGTGCCGGTGGCACTTCTTTACACCGTGCGAAGCTCGCTGGCCCGCGAAATTGTGCCGTTTCATGACGCCCGAGAAGCCGCGGCCCTTACTGGTGCCGGTGACGTCAACCTTCTTGACTTCGGCGAATTGATCGACCGTAACGACGGCGCCCACTTCAAGACTGGTCTCGCCGCGGAACTCGCGAACATAACGTTGCGGTTCACAGTCGGCCTTAGGTGCTAGCTCAACACCGGAAGTCGAACGCTTTTTCGAACGCTTGCTTTCCAGCTTGGCGACGTGGCCACGCTCGGCTCGCTTAGCCAAGCGACGTGGCTTATCTTCGAAACCCAACTGAACGGCTTGATAGCCATCGCGATCTTCGCTGCGGATTTGCAGCACATGACAGGGACCGGCCTGAATCACGGTCACGGGGACTGCCCGGCCGTCTTCCAAGTAGATCTGAGTCATCCCGACTTTGCGGCCGAGGATTGATGGTGACATAGCTTCTCTTCGCCCCGTTGTTGCGGAGCGTCCGTCGTTCGTGTTGAATTCCAAGATTGCCTGTGCCGAACTATCGATCGCGATGCGCCCCCTGGATTGCTGCTTAGTGATTTCAATGGATCACAAAGCGAATCGCAATGGGGCCTTCCCGCGAACCGAAGTTATCGACCAGGCTTCCGTTCATCCGGAAACCACTCGTGAAGTAACTTCGCGTTGGTGCTAGCTGGCCAGCGACACAGAGGACCGCCAACCAGCCTGTAAAAAACTTCCAGCCTAAACTACCGAGCTGATGCCTTGATTTTGATATCCACGCCAGCCGGAAGGCTCAATTTGTTCAATGCTTCGATCGTCTTGGCAGTTGCCTGGACAATATCAATCAAACGCTTGTGCGTTCGGATCTCGTACTGTTGACGAGACTTCTTGTTAACAAACGGACCCGACAAGACCGTGTAACGCTCGATGCGAGTTGGCAACGGAATCGGTCCGTGTACCTCGCTGTGCGTTCGCTTCACCGTGTCGACAATTTCTTGCGCACTCTGATCCAGGACGGCGTGATCGTACGCTTCCATACGAATCCGAATGACTTCGCTTGCTCCAGCAGACACTGATGGATGACCGGTAAAATGAGGTGTTGTAAACTGGGTCCGCTGACGACGTAGATGCGGAGGGCGAGGCTTTTCGGCCACCGTCCGGGCTCAATCGTCAGCTCGGGCAAGACAATCTCGCCACGAGAGAGCGGAAAATGTACGGTCGCGTGCCAAATGCGTCAACGGCTGTTCGGCTTTTGAGAAGAAAAGTTTTTGTTTCCACGAAAATGCCAAGGGACATTTAGGCAAATGCTTGAAAATGGGGAGGTTCAGCCTGCTTTTCGTTCCGCGACGGCACCGATTTCGGGATGGCCTTTGCGGTTGATGATGGGCTTGGTAGCGATTGTTCCGTTGACGCTGATCGGTGTCGCGGCCAATTTGACGCCGGATGTCGATGGTTTGGGGACTCACCAGCAATTGGGGTTGCCGCCATGCACCATGCGCGTTGTTTTCGGAATTCGTTGTCCGGCATGCGGAATGACGACCGCTTGGTCGCACTTCGGCCGTGGCCAATGGCCGAGCGGCTTTTCCAGCAATATCGCGGGTTTCTTGCTTGCTGCCCTGGCCGTCGCCTTCGCCCCGATCGCGGTCCGCGCGGCTTGGACGGGGCGAATGCCCGACCGCAAGATCCAGAATCTTGCGACGTTGGCGCTGGTGATGATCGGCGCGATCGCCACCGCCCAGTGGCTGGTGTTGGTCACATTGAAGTAGTGGGCGGAGGATCAGACGCTAGTGGAGTCAGGCGCTAGGTAAGTATCGGATCTGTTTGGGCGAAATCATGGATTTGGCCAGCAAAGTTGACAACTTGGTGTGGTCATTGGTTGTCAAAACTTCGTATGACGCACGCGTTGCATCGCAACCTTAGCGCCAAAATCCGAAGGAATCTGTCACCATGTCGATCACGAAAATTGCTGTGAGCCGCACTCGCCGACGCCATTTTTTGCAAACGGCGATGCTCGTTTCGGCTGGTTCCCTGGCAATGCTTCAGTCGGGATGCCTGGGTTTGGCATCGAATCTGATGCACGCCGTCGGAATGGACATGATTCCCGCCGAGTACGAGGGTTTTGAGGGCGCTTCGGTAGCCGTCATCACGATGACCGACAGCAGCCAATATTCCAACGATGTGGCGGCTCGAGAGTTGAGCCGGCGCGTTGGCGAAGTCTTGGTCAATCGAGTCAAGAAGGCGAAATTAGTTCGCGGTGACTTGGTCGAGCAATGGCGTGACCAAAACGGTGGGGACTCGGTCGACTACGCTGCGATCGGAAAAGGCGTCAATGCGGAACGCGTGTTGGCGATCGACCTGCGTGATCTTCGTCTGCGTGACGGGGCAACGCTGTATCGCGGCCGCGCCGATGTATCGATGCAGGTGATTGATGTCGAAACGGGGAACATCGTTTACTCGAAATCGCTCGACGAATACATGTATCCGACGTCGACGGGCCAACACACCAGCGAAACAACGGAAACGCGATTCCGAAAGCTCTATCTCAGTATGTTGGCCGACGAGATCGGCCGTTCGTTCCACCCCTATGACATGAACGAACGGATTGCAATCGACAGCAGGATCGCGAGTCAGTAGCCGCAAATCAGCAATCGACGTTCGATTCAGTTCGAGCTTCCCAGTAGCGACAGCATGTCAACGGAATCTTCGGCTGGGGTTTCGATGGGCGCCTTCAACGACTCCAGAAACTGGATCAGCGATGTTCGGTCAGCCTCGCTAAGTGATCGATACAGCGTTGCGGATGCTTCGCCCTCGCCATCGTGCCAACGAATGGCCGCGTCCAATGTTTCGGCTCGGCCGTCATGCAGGTACGGCCCGGTGTCGGCAACGCCCCACAGCGGAGGTGTTCGCCATTCGCGTTGCAAAACGTCCCAGTAAAGTTGGTTCCCTTGGGCAACCTGTTTCGGCAAATCGCCTCGCGGAAACATCGGTTTTTCTGGTCGTTTAAACGGATATGGCGTCGGTGTGCCGCCGCTGCCGTAGTACCCGGAAACCGATGAGCCCAGCCGAGCAAAGGATCCACGGGTCGTTCGGAAAAGCTGCAAGGTCGGGTCGCTCAATTGGGCGATGACGTCATTGGTGGGGCGGGACGCGAAGCGTGGTAATTGCATGACCGGCGCCGTGAATTCTTTTCCCGGCGATCCCAGTGCGGCCGGCGACGGAGCTTGCAGGTAGACGCCCATGTCGTGCAAAAGCAGGTCACTGTAGATGCCCGATGCGGGCATCATGTTTGCAACATGACATACGTTACAGCCGATGCGGTTGAACACACGGCGGCCCGTATGCGATTCGGGAGTCGACCGCGGTACCGGTGGCGGAGGGATCGAGGCAACGTAGTCGTGAAGCGATCGAAGTTGGTGTTCGTTCAGGTCGTAGCCGATGCTGACATAGGTTTCGTCTGCGGCATCCGCCGGCTGATCGAACGAAGGAACTTGCAGTCCCAATTCGCCGGCGCACGCGCCTTCGACAAAGGCCGCCAAGGTCGTCGTTTGGCCTCGCCAGCCGAATTTTCCTGCGCCGACACGGCCGGTCACTTTGCCACCGCTGCGGCGGGCTTGCGAGAGTGCGACGCCCCGCAGTTTCGCGATGCTGACGCGGTCGATCAGCGACAGTCCGAAAAGCGGCGGTGAATTTCGCTGACTCAAATAGAAGTCGATGCCGCCGAATCTTCCCGCGATGACCGGTCGATCGCCGATCGTCGCGGACGTGCGTTGGTCGCCGTTGAACCATTCGTCATCGATGCCGCCGGGGACGTGCTGGGCGATGTCGCTTCGTATCCGATCGTAAAAAGGTCGGCTGCTGTGATCGTGAACGACAACGTCCATCGCCACCGCGCCCGAGGGTGATACCAGCGACGGGTGAAGCGTTTGAAGCTGTTTGGCGGTTAGCTCCTTTAGGTCCGGGTCTGTTTCCACATCATCCGTTTGCCGGTTTCGCAGGCGAAACGCTGCGGATTTGGTGATGAAATCGCTGCGTGGATCCAGTGTCAGCAGGGTTACGTTGTGTTCGACGCCCGCGGCCCCGCCACCGACATGGCACGCCGCACACGAGGTTGCATTGTGCATAGGGCCGAGTCCGTCGCCGGGCAACGAGACCAGCTTCCGTGCATATTCGATGTCTTGTTCGTCGCCGCGCCGTGGAATCGGCGCAGGGTCACGAGAGGTCCATTCCCGCTCGAATATTTCACGCCCGCGTTCGATGTTTTTTTTCTGCGGCGTCGGCTCAGCGGCCCAAGTCGGCGTGGTAACCAGCGTTAGAGTCGTGAGCGTAAAAAATGCTCGAAACGAGCACTTCCCAAGGTTCATGCGTCGCATCGTGTGGCTTCCCGAATTCGAGTGATCGCCTAGAAGAGACCCTTGTTATTACGAATCGCGGTGGCCGACGCAAATCTTTTCTGCCTTGATTTTGTGTGGGGGGGCAAACTATAGAAGACCTAGTCTTTGAGTCTTAACGCAGGTGAGCTTTTGATGTCGCGTTTCTTTTTCGGAATGATTGTCGGTGCTTCGTTGCTGTTTGTGGCGATGCACTATCACGTCGTTCGCGGAAAAGATGGCGTTTTCTTGGTCACCAAGATCAGCAACAATTTGTCCGACGTCTACGTCGATACGCGCCAATTCACGTTGACAGATTGGCAACAGCACAAGCCGCTTGCCGCAGCGATCATGAAAAGCAATCAAACGCAATTGCTAGAAGATTCATCACTGGGCAATTTTCGAAATTCGCTGTCCGGTTTGGTCGACGGCCTGTTCGGCGATCGGTAGTTATCGCCGGGGTTCTTCGTTCTTCCAATCGATAAACGCAGCATGACCATCGCGGTCCTTGCGATCGGTCTAGATTCTAAACGCATCGAGAATCTTGCCGGCGGTGTCGATTCAATTCTTTAGGCCAAACACGTCGCCGGACACTGAGGTTGTCGCGATCATCAATCGCGAAATTCGCCTCGCCCTGGTCGGCCAAGTCATGCCGAATCCCCCCAACCTCACTCAAGCGCCCCTCCCAGCGGCCTTTGAAGGAACTGATGTCTCATGTCGATGTATCGCAATCGTTATTTTCTAGCCGGCATCCTGTTGATTCTGCTCGGTGTCCAATTTCGGATGGTTGACAGCTTTTTGTTGAACGAGTCGACCACTCGCGCACTGGCTCGCGTCACCAAGAGCACGCCTGTGGCGGACAACTCGAATATGTCCATGTTTTTGATGCAGGTCCATCCCAAGCCGATGAAGCGAGTGACACCGCCGCGATGGTTGGGTTTGGCGATGATTGCCGTCGGCGCGGTCATCAGTTGTCATGCGGTGGCCATTCCCCGGCATCACGGATAGGCGATCGTCATCCCCGTCGCCGCGAAGGAACGCGAAAAGGCGAAAAAGTTCGATCCTTCGTCATTGCGCTGGATCGGAATCTGCGTCCCTTCCCGATTCCGCCTCCGTACCCCCTTCGCCAATTTATGTTTTTGTTACCCGTGATCCTCTGGTGGGCAAAAGAGCCGATGAGATTCGCAGTCGGTCGATACAAACGCTTCATCAGTGCCGTCATCATGGTCGCGATCGCGATGACGGTGTCTCACCGTTCGATCGCAGATGATCGAACAGGGCGAGGCGCCGAAGGCGATGCAGCTCGTGCCCTAACGTCGGAGCAAGCAGGGCGCAAAAGTGATAGCAACGCCGTCGTGATTCGCGAGGGCACGATGATTCCGGCAACTCAAGGCCGTGTCGTCATGCTCGGTCGTCGCTGGGCATTTGTTCCCGACCGCGCCCAAGACGGTGACGTCGCGAGCGATCAGGACGTCGCCCAAGGCATGCGTTCGACGCGGAGTGGTTCGTACGGTCGGTCTTTCGCAAAGCTGAAAACGCGACCGAACGTCGAATCACCGAACGTCCGAAATTTGCCCGCGTCGAATTCGTCTTCTTCTTCTTCTTCTTCTGCCGGGCAACGAGATTGGCAACGCGGCGGTGCATCCACGGTAAGCGAAACGCCTCGTCAAATGTTCGGCACGATCACGTTCGCGGCAATGCGAGACGATGGTGTCGACGCCACTTCCGAAACGGCGGGGGGCTTCGTGCCCCTAAATCCGTCGCAATTCGTACTGGTCGAAAATCTTAGTCTGCAACGCATCGTCGAAGCGATCCGAGATGACGCGTCCGACGATCGATGGATCCTATCGGGCGAAGTCACCGAATTTTTCGGCGAGAATCGTCTCTCGGTACGAACAGCCCAACGCTCCAATTCGAACTAGGTTCCAGTTCCCATCAGTGCTTCGACAGCATTGAAAGTTGGGCGTCGCAATCGTCGCCCGGCTCGCCAGCATTGGACGTCTTCAATGTCGCCATGAGGTCCGGCAACTCCATTCGCGTTGATCGCGTCTTGGGGGCGGGTTTCGCCCCTTCGTCGGCCAAACGATCGACGCGCGTTGCAATTCGATGCCTTGGATTCAGGATAGGAGAGCGAATCCGTCGGCGAACGCATTGTGATTTCGGATGGTCGCCCCGCACCGCAAAAAAGTTCGCTTGCTTCGATTAGACGCTTCGCCCGGTCCACGTCGGGCGTGAACTTCGCATTGCGAAAAACTCGTATCTAAGTTAGATTCCTTGGCTGACTCAAAGATTGATTCATTCTTTTCTCCAAAGGTCATCATGAACAGCAACGAACTCATTCGTGTCCGCGTTCATGGTGCAGAGACCACGGTGACGTTTTCTCCGGACGACATCAACCGGACAGATACGGCACGTCAAATCTCTTCCGATTTTGGCGACTGGATCGAAGGCACGCAGTACGACGACTGCCCGCTCGATAGCGTCGTATTGGATTTTCGCGAGATCGACCGCATCGGATCCGCAGGTTTGAACGGGCTGATCGGTATCAATTCAAAAGCACGCAGCCATGGCGTTCGCTTGATTCTAAGCAACGTGCAGGAATCCGTCCTCGATGTGTTCGCGCTGACGCGATTGGAACGCATGTTCGAATTTCGGACCCGCGATCGCGGGATCGTCACCTTCGGCTAGCGCGACCGTCGCTATTTGTGTTTCGGCTCGGACTTCGGTATCACCGTGATGGTGTGCGTCACCGGTTGCATTGCCGCCACGATGGCGTCAGCGAGAGGTTGTCGGATCGCTTCGGTCCGTAGAACCGCCGCTTCGATGTCTTCGCGTCCTTCTTTGCCGTGGAAAACTCGTTTGATCTGTTCGGTTTCATAAGCCTGTTTCGCCGCAACCGCACCGTCGACTTTCGCGAACGGTTTCGTGAATGGGTTGGTCGGGAACACGTCAGCCAAATTGATTCCGGCGGCCAATTCTGCTCGCGTGAAGGTCTTCGTTTGGTCGCCCCATTGGACGTCCGCCGATGCGGTTTCCAAGCCGCTGACGGAGAAGACGAACTGGTTGAGTTCCTCGAAAAACGGAACCAGCTTGGTTCCGGAGCGGATCGTGTTCTAGTCGTCCAGCGATCCGACGGCAACGAACGGATAACGCGAGCTAGTGACTTCGATGGTTCCGGGGTTCGTCAATGTTGCAACATGCCCCTCCGAAGCGGACACCGTGTCATCGCTGAAGTTGACGTGGAATGTGCCGATTTTTCCGTCCACTCCCATAGCTCGTAAATACGCGTGCGCCATGATCACATGACCAGCCCAACCGGGATGGATGCCATCGCTGCCGGCGACTTCGAAAGGGTTATCGGGTTGATCGTATTGCTTGCCCGCTAGCACCTGCGCTTTGTACATGGGCCAAAACACATCTGCGAATCGAACATTTTCCGTGTTCGCGATGTCGACGCAGATGTCTCTGAGCGTGCAAAGATGCAAGTTGTGTTCTTCTAGGGTCCCGTTCTTCGCATCTACCCACGACGCGATCTTGCCCGCGCAACCCGGCGAACCGACCACCACTTCGGCGCCGGACGCTTTCAATTTTCGAACGATCGCAGTGTAGTGATCTCGGTACCAACGGCCGTTGACCCAATCGAACGGTCGATAGCGGGCATCGTTCATTCCGTACGACAATGTGGCGACGGTCGGCGAAAATCGCAGCACATCTTGTTCAAGTCGGCGTAGCATGCCGTCCGTCTTTTCGCCACTCCATCCGTACTGGCGAGTGGTGATTTCAAGTTGTGGATAGCAGACCGTCAAATACGTTTCGATCATACGCGAGTAACGTTTTTGCTCGGTGATCGAATCACCCAATATTGCAAGGCGATCACCCTTGCGCAGCACCATCGGACCCGGCGTGGGTGCCTTCATCGGATTGAATTCGTCGAATGCCTCGTCGTCGGGTTTCGATTCGTACAGGTAGGGACCGAATTGGATCGGTTGGGATGCCAGTTCGTCGGCCAACGCGATGAGCGACGTCATTGTCATTGTCATCCCCAACATTCCCAAAACGAATGGCGTAACAAGTCTCGTCGAAATCATCGGTTGTCTCCTGGAATTGGTTGTTTGAAACCCTTTAGCTACTCTCGATCGCTCGCATCATCCCTTCGGCCTTGGACCACGTCTCGTATTCTTCGGTATCCGGAACGCTGCGTGCGGTGATGCCGCCGCCGACGGGGATTTGCCAGTACCCATGCGCCGCCGTGATCGTGCGGATCAAGATATTGAAGTCCGCTTGGTCACCCGCACCGATGTAACCGATCGAACCACAGTAGGCACCTCGCGGATGCTTTTCCAATTCGGCGATCGTTCGCATCGCTTCGATTTTGGGAGCACCGGTCACGCTGCCGCCGGGAAAGCATGCTCGCAGCAAATCCACGATCGATCGCTCAGCGGACAATCTGCCTTCGACCACGGACACCAGATGCTGCACAAACTCGTACCGTTCGACTTGGCAGAGTTGGCTGACGACGACCGAATCGTCTTCGCAGACTCGCGAAAGATCGTTTCGCATCAGGTCGACAATCATCACGTTTTCGGCGCGGTCCTTTTCGCTGGCAAGTAGCTTCTGGGCCAATTTTAAATTGACGTCGTCGTGCCCGGTGCGTCGAACGGTGCCCTTGATCGGGCGAGTTTGCACACGACGCTGCCGCACTTTCAAGAAGCCTTCGGGTGAACTGCTCAGCACTTGAAAGTCACCGCCGTCGTAATAGGCACCCAGGGGTGCCGGGTTGGACCGTCTCAGTCGCAAGTACAGATCCGGTGACGGCCGGTCGGCTCGGCGCAGCAGACGCTGGGCCAAGTTGACTTGAAACGAATCCCCGTCGCAGATTCGTCGTACGATCTCGGCGACTGCGTCACAGAACCCATCACGCGAAAAGTTGCTGGTGACGCCTGCGCGATCGGTTGCAAACTGGTCATTGATGGTTGCTTCTGGGGCGACTTGGGCTTCCGTCGCCTTGGCCACCGAGGGCGATAGCGGTTGGCTAAGCAGCGTCTTGACGTCGGCAATCTTCTTTCGCGCACATTCCAACCGTGCCGATGTTTCGGGCGATGGTACGCCGGGTGATGGAAACCCTTGTGCGACGATCCACGCCTGGCCGGTAACATGGTCTACGGCGATGGTCCAGTCATAGAATCCAACAGAGATCGACGGTGTCGGCAGGTCGTTCTTCGCCGCCCGCCCGACCGGTTCCAGCCACGCGGCAGCCTCGTATCCGATCAGTCCTGCGATGCCGCCTTGAAACGGCGGCAAATCGGCTCGGAAATCACTCGGCAAGTCTCGGCACCACCGTTCCAGCGTCGGCCACGGGTCGGTATCGTTCTCTGACGCAACCAGTTGTGCGATGGGGTCGCATGTCAGAAACGAATATCGCCCCAGCGGTTCGCCGTCACCATCGACGGGGCCGGTCGATGCCGAATCCAGCCATAGACATCCGGGTCGGCGGCAAAGTCGCTCGAACGCATCGATCAGTGAAAAATCGTCCGGCAAGGCTTCGGACAACGGGAACGTGTCTTTGCTCACGAAAGCGAACCGGCCTCGCCGGAGTCACGCTCGACGAACCGAAAATTCTCGCTCTTTGAAAAGAACTCGATCGGATTGCCGTAGACGACCTTGCGGATCAAGGACTCGGACAGACCCCGGCGTCGCATTTCGAAGATCAGATCCGGCACCGCCGTCGGTTTGCTCGGTCCCCAGTCGCCGGCAGAGTTCGCCAGCAATCGTTCGCCGCCGAATCGTTCGATCATGTCGGCCGAACGCTCGGGCGTGCATTTGGTGACGGGATAAAGCGTCATGCCGGCCCAAAAGCCTCGGTCCAGGACTTCGCCAATGGTGTGTTCTTCGACGTGATCGACCAGGACACGCGACGGATCAATCCGCGAATCGCTGCACAACATGTCCAGGATCATCCGCGTGCCTTGGTACTTGTCTTCCAAGTGCGGTGTGTGAATCAGGATCAGCTGGTTGTATTCGACGGCCAAGTCGAGGTGTTCCAAGAAGATGGTGGCTTCGTTCTTGGTGTTTTTGTTCAGCCCGATTTCACCGATTCCCAGGACGTTGGGCTTGTCTAAAAATTCGGGAATCATGGCAATCACGTCACGCGACAACGAAACGTTTTCGGCTTCTTTCGCGTTGATGCACAGCCAAGTGAAGTGTTGGATGCCGTACTGGGCCGCCCGACGCGGTTCGACATCGGTCAACTGGTGGAAGTAGTCGCGGAATCCATCAACGCTGCCACGATCAAACCCAGCCCAAAACGCCGGCTCGCTCATCGCCACACATCCCATGCGGGCCAGCGTCGCGTAGTCGTCGGTGATCCGAGAAACCATGTGGATGTGCGGATCGATGTAGTCCATGAGAAGAAATTGCAGGCGAAGGGGGAAGGTAAAGATGATGGATTAGGAAGCGTGACCGCCCGTTAAAGGTGCATCGTCGTTCGCCATTCGGGTTGATAGGTCCGAGAAAAAAGCCGCTGCAACTTTTCGGCTCGGTCGGGACCGTCGCCCACGCAGATCTCGATCGCCGCGTCGACTTGGGCGCGTCGGTTCACTTGGGCTTCCGAGAGACCACCGGTTTGTTCCGCGGCGCGGTCAATTCGGTCCAGCGTCGCCGCAACGGCCAGCAGTTTTGCGCGTACGTCCAAGAATGACTCTTCCAGGATTTGGTCAGCGGTGCGGGGCATCTTTGAATTCGGTTGCGTGGGACAGAAGCAGGACCAGGGAGCCTGATTATAGCCGCATAACATGCTCCTAAGAAACGCGGCCGGTCGGATCGAGGGGGGAATAGATTCGGTCGTGCCATTTGGGACGATTGGTCCGCCTTGTCGCGATGATCAAGCTGCTTTCCATGGTAACGGAGGCGGTACGCGGCAGCCTTTCAACCTAGGGTTTCGTGTCGACGAGCGATTCGCTGCATGTCCGTCGGCAGGCCCTCATTATGACATACCGGAACGATGCAAAGCCTTTCAACCACATTCGAGACGCTCGCGACAACGCGAAACGAAGCTGCGATCGATGTGTTGATTGCCGTTTTGGATGACGCCGACAAGCATCTGCGCCGACAAACCATCCAGGCGCTGGCGATGCGCCAAGGAAGTCGTGCGTCGGAAGTTCTGCTACAGAATTGGCGGAAACTGCTGCCCGATGACATCGACCAGATTCGTCGACACAAAAATTTGATGAATCAGACGATCGTCGCAGGCCTAAAGGCCGGTGGCGAGTCGGTCCAGACATCGATCGAGGCGGCTCGGAAACTGAATGTCTTGGAAGCCATCGACGAATTGGTCTTGCTGGCCGAATCGAGTGCTTCACGCGAAGTTCAAACCAAGGCCGGGGCGGCCGTGCTTTCGTTGGTCGCTCCGCTGGGACGCGACGCTCGCGAAGACCGATCACCGGCGACGGTGCGTAAACCTATTTTGGCACGACTGAGTGATTCGGTGCGACGCTTTTCGATGCACCGCAACGCTACCTTGGTCGAAGCCTTTCTGTTGGTGTCGACTTGGGGCGATGGCGACCTTCGAGCGATGATCGCAGAAGATGGTCCCGCGTTGAATTTGATTTGCGATCGATTCGCCAAAACCGAAAACCAAGGCGTCATTGACCTGTTGGCCGGTTTCATTCGTCGCAAGAGTATCCATCCCCGTGTCTTAGAACGGATGCAAACGCGAACCGACGCGGTCTTCCGTGACGCGCTGTTGGGTTGCGTTGGAACCGATCCGTCGGGCAACGTCATTCGAAATTTGGGTGACATGGGAATGCCAAAGTGCTGTCACGGCGGCGAAGACTTGGTCGTTCAACTTGCCGCCGAGCGGCGTGCTGCTCTGGTCCATTTGTACATCATCGCCAACCGAGACCACTTGGAAACGTTGCACTTGATCACATCGGTGGTTCGTCAAGGCGGTCCCGGATGCGTGGCAGCTGCAGCGATCGGACTGGCAAGATGCGAAGTTCCATCCATCGATTTGTTGATGCGTGCGGCGGTTCCAGTTGCCGATGACGACCGCGAAGCAATCGCTAAAGATGAGAACGCCAAGCTGCTTAGCGATTTGATCGAACTGCTAGAGCACAACGAACCTGCGCTCGTGCGTGGTGTCCAGCGAGTCCTGGCACCGCTGCACGCCGACGCCATGCTGCACAAATTTCACAATCTGCGTCCGCGCAGCCGTCGTCGTCTCGGTCGTGTCGTGATGATGATTGATACCGGCGCGGTACAACGCGTTCGCGATGCGTTGCGGCACCCCGTACTGGCCAACCGTTTGGAAGCAATCGCGATGGCCGATGCGCTGGCGATCGTCGATTTGTTGTCGGATTCGTTCACGCACATCTCGCGGGAAGATCACCAAGAAGCACGCATGAAAGCAGCTCAGGTGATGGCGGATGCCGAAGGTGATGAAACGCTTCGGCTGCTTGAACAAATGATCAGTATGCCCGCCAGCGCCGTTCGTGACACCGCCGTCGCAGCACTTGAGCGACGACAACGAGCCAAAGCCTAACTGCCAACAAACCACTGCCATCATGCCAACTTCATTCCTAACGCTGATCTCGTCGACACTGTTGGCCGAAACGACAATGTCCGACGTCAGCCTGAACTATCGCGAGGAAGTCGTACCGGACGGTATCTCGATGTTCTGGTATGCGCTGATCCCTATCGCGATCACGATCGTCGCGGGCTTGATCTACCAATTCGCCGATCGACCGCCGGCGATCGTCAACACGCCACTGGGTATGTTGCACGAATTGTGCCGTGTTCATCGGATCAAGGGCAAGTCGCGTGAGTTGCTTGAAGCGATCGCGGAATCCGCCGCAATCGAGCATCCCGCGATCATGTTTCTCAGCGCGAATCATCTGGATGAAACCGTCGAAAAGGCCAAGAAACGCATGACCTTCGACAAAAAGCAATCGAGCACCTTGGGGATGGTCCGGCGCCGCATGTTCGCCTAGTCGACGCCCGTTTCTATCAGGGCGCGTTCTGCCATTCACAAGTGCCGATTCCGCCTGCTCAGGACTTGTCGCCCTCAAACGTCTCTTCGACTTTCGCGTAAGTCGCGATCATGGATTCCAATTGCTTCGCCAATCGATCCAAGTCGCGGCCATTGTCGATGGATTCCGATAGCATCGGCCGCAGCCATTCCTGCATCAGGTGGAATTGGCCCTTGATCAGTTCCGCCATCTCACGCGGCACTTTGTATTGAACCAATACCTTTTGCTCGGGTGGCGCGAGGGCCTGTTGTTCACTGATTTTTTCCAGTTGTTTGCCGGTGACCGCTAGCGTTTGGGCAAGCTGGGTCCCGGTGTTGGACAGGCTCTGGCGAACGGAATCGATTCTGGCGTCCATGCGATCTTCAGAGCTGTTGTCTCGCGCGGCAATGGCTTTGGAAAGGACCTGGCGAATCGATTCCAATCCGTCTCGCATCGACGCGAGTTGACGCATCAATTGGCCTGCCTGATCTTCGCTGTCCATGCCCTGCATGCGGACGCTTTCGACGAAGGCATACTTGATTGCATCCCATCGCTCCTTCTCGTCGACGGTCAGGATGCCCATCAGTTCTTTAAACTTCAAGACGTTGGCTTCATTGTCCGTGGTCAGCGTTTGCGCGTCTTGTTCATAGGCACTGACGATCAACGATTGCAGTTCGCGATCGTTCATCACGCTGGCCACGTTCTCAGCCATACGGTTCATGTTCCGGTAACTACCCTGCAACTTGAACGGTGGCTCGGTGCGATAGGAATCAGCCTGCGCCGCAGACCGAATGTAGGCCCGATTGACCTTCAGCACGACGTCGCGGATGCGTAGTAGCTTGCGCATCACCTCGAACATTTCGCGGACTTGATCCATCGACAAGTTGCTTTGCAGTTCGACGCCCTCGAGAGAGTCTCGGCCCGCTGCTGCGATGATGGCTCGGGCGTCCTCGGGTGCGGCCGTCGATAGCGGTGCCAAAACGGTGTTGCTGGTCAAACAGTTTTCTAGATAGCTCATTTCGAACGCTTCCGCCGACTCGCCGATGATCTCGCCCAAGTTGTAGACGTCGGCCCGGTTGGACAGCATGTCAGGAACCTGGAAACGGTCGCCCGATTCGGTGTACGGGTTCCCCGCCATGACGACCGCGACACGCCGGCCACGCAAATCGAATGTTCGCGTCTTTCCATTTCGAACGCCCTCGATCTTTCGAGTCGCATCGCAAAGCGAAATGAACTTTTGCAGCAATTCGGGGTGTGTGTGCTGGATGTCGTCCAGGTACAGCATCACGTTGTCGCCCATTTCGAGCGCCAAGTTCAATCGTTCGATCTCTTCGCGCGCAGCCGCGTTGGGTGCTTCGGCCGGATCCAGCGACGTAACGCCGTGGCCGATCGCGGGACCATTGATCTTCATGAACACGATGCCCAATCGATTAGCGACGTATTCCATCAACGTCGTTTTCCCGTAACCGGGTGGCGAAATCAGCAGCAGCAATCCCATTCGGTCGGTTCGTTTATCTTCACCGGCGGCGCCCATCTGTTTGGCCAGGTTGTCGCCGATCAGCGGCAGATAGACTTCATCAAGCAATCGGTTGCGAACGAACGACGTCAAGACGCGCGGCTTGAACTCTTCCAGTCGCATGTCGCGCCGAGCCGCATCGACCAATCGATTCTTGGTTTCATGCAGGCGACGGTACCGGGGAACCACGTCGGCGCGATAGCCTCGTACTCGGTCCAGAAGTTCGTGAAAGTGAACGGACATCTTGGTGGAAGCGATCCGACGATGGCTGCCGGCCAAACCATCCAGTGTCGTCGCAACGGTTGCATCGGCGACCTTCATCGCGGTAACACCACCCGAAACGAGGATCCACGCCAATTCGTCGCGATAACCGATCGCCGGGTCGGCCGTGTCGTCGTCGGTGTGTGATTCCAAGAACGCATCGGCCCAGTTGCGTGCCAACACAAACGAACGCGCAGGATCAGCGACTTTTTCGATCGTCGCAGGTGACTTTTCGGTGAATGTTTTGAACAGGGTCGCCGCTCGCTTGCTGGCCACGGGTTTCTTCGGCGCATGGGTCAGTTCGTCAAACAGGTATTCGGCGATTCGCAGCGGTGTCACTTGCGGTCCGAACAACGGCCCCCAGATCGGTTGGTCCGCTTCGGCCATGTCCATCAAACGTCCGCGAAACTCGGCCGCCGGCTTTGCATTGGGGTACGCGATGGCAAGCTTTGCGAATCCGCCGATCCAATCGACCATCGCGGTGCGATCCTTGGCCGCAACCAATTTTGTGAACCACAGTTGGGCCGCCGCACGAACGGACGGGGAATGTCGCAGCAATCCGATCTCGCGATCCATGTCCACCAAGGCTGATAGAATCGCCGACGCGTCGGAATCGTGAACTCCTTTGGCATATCCTTCGTCATATCGGCCCGACATCGCTTGGCCGATTGAGGTTTCGCCGCTTTCGAATAGGTCCACCGCCAAGTATTCGGCGCGGTAAACGTCGGCGTTTTCGCTGATCAGTTCCTGGTTCCACAAATCCTTGGATGCCGCCAAGTCTTCACTATGCAGCGGTTCAAAGAACTGGGTTCCGGTGAGGTGCAGACACATTTCGCCGCCGCGCAGCACCGTCGTCAGGTCGAGCGGTTGGGTGTTGACGGCGAATCGCTGCCTACCCAGTCGGATGATGTCTCCGCCGTCTTCGTAGAGATCTTGCCGATCTTTCAATTGACGCGTCGCGTCCTCGCGAATCGTCTTCATCCGACTTTGCAAGTCTTCGACACGGATGGCGTCGTCGAGATCGCCCAGTTGAGCGATGATGTCGCGAACTTTTTCGACCATCAAATCGCCGGCGAAGTAGGCGGCGATCTCGTCCGTCGATTCCATCTTTCCGACGCGAGAGTCGATGCCCTTCAGGATTCGCCCGGCCGCGGAAGCCAGCGATTCGGCACGGCGGTTGCGTTTCTCGACCAGTTGAACCTTGCGCGATTCGAATGCTGCGTAGACGTCGTCGCGTCGCTGGGCCAGTTGGACAATGAAGTCATCGAACTCGGCGAACCGTCCTTCGAGTTCTTCCAATTGAACCATCACCTTGGTCAGATACTCGTCGCACTTGGTCGGCGAGTCGCTGACGTCTAGGTATCCCGACACGGTTTGTTCAAGCAGCTTCAGTTGCGACGCAAACTCGGCCTTACCTTCGACGCTGGTCAGTTCGCTAACCCGGGCCTTCAGCGAACTGCGAACGCGGTTCAACGATGCGAAAACGTTGCCGATCGAGTCGATGATCTCGGTCCGCTTCGTGGTGTCGTCGATCTTTAGGTTGCTGACCGTCTCGGTCAACAATTCAAGCTGTGAACTGGCTTCGTCGATTTCTTCGCCAAGCTTCTTGGCGTCGGCAACCGTTTTGACTTCGCCGACCTTTTCGCCCGCTGTCGCCACTCGTTCGATGTAGGGATCGAGCGAACCGGGGGTTAATAGGAAGTCGACACAGCGGCGGCTGAGGCGATCGGATCGCTCGGCGGTTTCCTTTTCTAACGCTTCGATGACAGATTCGTCGACGTAGCGAAGTTCTTTCAACCCCAGCGCGTGCCCGCGTTGTTCGCGCAGCGCCGCAAGCGATCCAACGAAATCGTCGATCGACTCGAAGCGTCCTCGCTCGATCGATTTTATGAGCGCTTCGACTGCGGTTTGAACTTCGTTCGTTCTCGCGGTGGTGTCCCGGCGAACTCGAACCACTTTTTCGAATTCTTCAACGGCCGCGCCGGCTGCCTGCCGGATTTTTTGTAGCGGCTCGGACAGTTTTGCTGTTTCGTCTTTGTCGATCCAGAAATAACTGTCTAGAACGTCCGAGGATTTCTTGCCCAGGTCGACGTACAGGCCTTCGTAGGAATCGTCTTTTTCGATCAACTGCAACAGTTCATGGCACTCGGCCATTCCGCGAACGATATCCTTGTTGCCAATTTTGAACAGCATCGAATCGGTTTGGTTCTCCGGCACATAGCTAGTGTCGGTGAACGGTGTTTGCCAAATCTGAATCGCATGATGTTTCGTTGGCTCGTCTTGATTGCGAAAGACGACCATTTCGCCACGATGGAAAAACGTTTGGCCGCTGGATACCATCGGCGTTTCAACGCTCTGGCGAATCAAGTTGTATCGCAGCTGAACGTAGGTGCCCGATTGTGGGTTGTAAAACAGATAGAGGTAGTCTTCGCCGTTGGGTGCCGCGATCGTGCGTTGATACCGCATGTCGGACAAGCCGTGGTCGAACTGCTTGAATTCGCCGGTTTGCAGGTAGTACCCGCCGGGGAAAATGATCCCGTGATCGCCGGGCAACATCACACAGCAGCTTGAAATTTCGTCCAATCGCATCGCCCGGCTGAGCTTGCCGTTGAAGACGAGATAGCGAAAGAGTTCCTCTTGGTAGGGTTTGATCTTCAGCAGTACTAAGTTGCCGACGATCGCATAGTAGATCTCGGCGTCGTCCAGTGTTTGGTCAGCATGGTCGACGGGTTCGGCGTAGATTCCTTGACCCGAATTGGTGTTGTTTTCGACCTTGACGGTTAAGTCACCGCCGACCGTTTCAACGAACACACGATTGTCGATTGAAATATGGGGGTGGGCGCCGTAGTGGTGTTGGTCACGAGTCGTGCGGGTCCATCGGAATTCATGTTGCGGCGGATCTTTGACTTCGTGGTCGCTGCGATTGTCGATGTACTCGATCGTGTCCGGTGTGACCCGCCATTTGAACGACTTGATGTCTCGCTCGGTCTTGCCGACTTGGAAAACCATGTGCAACATGGGCCCGACGCGAAAGAACCGAGCGAATCGGGTGTCTTTATAAAATCGGTACAGTTCGTGGAAGTCGTTGTTGAATCGATCGTCGCCGATGACGTCTAGGTTGGCTTCGTGGAACTGATTTTCGCGAAGTTCATAAACCGAAAATACGTCGGTCAATTCGATCGCGGTTTTCAATCCGAATTGAACGTTGTATCCGAATAGAAACTGTTCGCCGATCGAAACGATGTCTCGAGGGACACAGTTGTGTTCGGTCGTCACGCGTTCGGTGGCAATCAGTGCCGTTTCGATGTTGCCGAACACTTCGGCGCGATCAGCATTAAGCTGTGACAATCGCTTGCGAAGTTCGGTGGACGCTTCACGAAGTCGATTGCGCAGGACTTCGTAGGTGCCAGCTGCAAGTTGGGTTTCAGTCATTGCGCCCACCTCGGCCCATTGGTCGAATAAGGACACGTGTGAACAGACGTGTAGCGGCAAGGGAATTTAGTCGCGTAGCGACAGTGGATGGTAGCCAGGGGCGCAAGCCCTTGGTGCCTGAATCGCGCCGATCGAAAGCCCCGTAGGGGCGACGGATTGGATGCTGGATACCATCCGCCGCTGCTACGCAGCTAAAATTCGCGAGTATTTTATTTTCCTGGGGCTTTCGCCCCAGGCTACCTTCCGTTGCCGCTACGCGGCATTTTGTTTCAGAGCGATCAGCATGGCGAACACCTTTTACCAATTGCGAGCACACTTGGTCTTTAGCACACAAGGTCGTCGACAATTTATTACGGAAACGATCGCCCCTCGGTTGCATGCCTACCTGGGAGGAGCATTGCGTGATGAGGGCGTTGCACCGCTTTGCGTCGGAGGCTATCTCGACCATGTTCATTTGTTGATTGGTTTCAAACCCGTGCATCGACTCAGTGACCTCGTTCGAACCGTGAAAACCAATTCGTCCAAGTGGTTGAATGAGCAAAACGCCAGTTTGCACCGGTTTGCGTGGCAACGCGGCTACTCGATCTTTTCGGTCAGTCATTCGCAAGTCGGTGTGGTAAGAGCTTATGTTGCCAATCAAGTCGAACACCATGCAAGGTTGACGTTTGAGGACGAACTGCGGTTGTTGCTCAAACGTCATGGCATTGAATTCGACGAAGAATATCTGCTGGATTGATTCCGCGAGAGGGAATCAATTACGACGTTTTGCCATTGCTCTTCGGCTTTGCCGCCTGAGCCAGCAACCGTCCCGCCTTCTGGTCCGCCACGTTGGCTGTGCCGGCCATGCTTAATAGGCTGGTCAGCTGACTTCGGACATCATCGGTCTTGCTCAAGCCCATCATCTTGGCGATTAGCGCCGCGATCGATAGATCTTTCACGCCGTCGGTATCCAAGTTGAATTGCTTGACCAACGATCCGAGTTGGTCGCGGAAGTATTCCGCGTTGCCGTCGAAGAACGTGTCTTTGATGTCTGTGGCCACCTTGCTGTTGTAGACAAAGCGGTCGATCGCTTTTCCGCCCTTGACGGCCGAAGTGATCTGTTCAAAGAACTCGCCGTCACCGCCGACAATGTCGATGCGGGCACTTCGCAGAGCGTCGCCGACCACGCCGGCTTGGCTTTCCGCGATACCGCGTTGGGCATCGATGGCTGCGATCTCGACTGATTTTTCTTTCTCAAGCCGCAACTTGAATTCTTCGTGGTCCTTGCCGACGCTGTCGAGTTGTTTCATCGCTTCGGCCTTCTCGGTGATACCGATTGCTTCGCTGCGATACTTTTCCAGTTCGACATTGGCTTCGGCGAGGCCTTGTTTCTCGCTGGCCGATGCCTTTGCTTCGATGACCTTGGCTTCGGCCAGTCCGCTGGCGGCTTGGGTTGCCATGGTTCCGTCGGCCAACATCTTGGCACCTTCGGTGTCTTTTTCGGCCGCATCACGACGCGCTTCGGCATCGATGCGAATTTTTTCGGCCAACAACGTCGCCGAGTCCTTTTCGGCTTGGGCCGCCTTGGTCACGCGAATCAATTCTTCTTCGGCCTTCATCTCGGCTGCCGTGACTTGAACCTTCTTCAAACGGTCGGCCTTGGCGATGTCTTCCGTGTCTTTGATGCGTTCTTTTTCTTCGACAACGGTTCGTTCGATTGCGACCCGTTCGCGAATGACTTCTTGGATATTCCGCTTTTCAACTTCGATCGCTTTCTCTTTCTCGATTTCCGCGACACCAACCAAACGAAGCCGTTCGGTCATTTCCAAGTCGCGGTCGCGATTGACACGTTCCAATTCGACTGCATCGGTTTTCTCTTTGTTGCGTTGGGCAACCAAGACTTGACGCAGTTTGTTCTCTTCGGCCACACCGAGTTCTTCTTCGGTTTGGATCCGTGCGCGTTCTGCTTCGAGTCGTTGTTCTTCTTGAACTTTCGCTGCGGCGGCATGTTCACGCGAGGTGATCTCAGCGATTTCTCGTTTTTGTTTTTCCACCGCTTCGACGCGTTGTCGCTCGAGCGCCAGGATGGTTTCTTCCGCTTCGACGTCCTGTTTCTTCAGCGTCTTTTCTTTGTCACGGGTGAACTGGTTTTCCTTGACCTTTTCGTTCGACGTCAGTTCGGTGATCTTTTTGATCCCTTCGGCGTCCAAAATGTTGGTCGGCGAAAGCATTTCCAGCGGCGTTTGTTCCAGGTAGTCAATCGCCGCGTCGTCGAGCACGTAACCGTTCAAGTCGGTGCCGATGACTTTTAGAATCTCGCCCTTGAACTTGTCGCGTTGATCGTACAAGTCGATGAAGTCGAATTGCTTGCCAACGGTCTTGAGCGCTTCGCTGAACTTCGCGTCGAAAAGTTCTCGCAGCGTTTCCATTTCGCTACAGCGTCGGGCGCCAATGGCCTGCGCGACTTCGCCCATCTCTTCGGGGCTATTGTTAACGCGGACAAAGAAAGCGACCTTGATGTCGGCTCGGATGTTGTCTTTACAGATCAATCCCTCATGGCCCTGGCGTCCGATCTCGAAGCTCTTCAGCGACAAGTCCATGAACTCGAAGCGATGGTAGAGCGGGATCACGAACATGCCCTGGGCCGAGGCGACTTTCATCGTCGGTCCCCCGGTGCGAACAATGGCTTTGTCTGGTCCGACGACGATGTAGCATTTTTTGATCGTGATCACGATCGCGAAGATAACTAACGTCATGATGACCAGGGCGACAGCTATGCCGGTCAATACTTGTGGGTTCACGAGGTTTGCTCCGTTAAAATTGAGGTGACTTGGTAGACTCGCTGCTGCGGATCAAATCCGATGATGCGTACTTCGATGCCTTTATCGATGTGGGCGCCATCGGTACGTACGTTCAACAGCAGCGGGGCTGCGTCGGTACGAAATTTGGCTTGGCCGGATGTGGGCGTTGCTTCGGGGCTGATGATTTCGCACGTCGATCCGATCAATCGTGTTTGGTCGTACTCAGGCGTTGCCACGAAGTGCTTGATCAAAGGTTGAGTGACCACCTTGGCAATTCCCGTCGCCAGCACGGCGTTGCGGATCGTCAACAGTGTCGATACCACGACAGTCGGTTCGTAGCGGCGAACGTCGAATATGTGCCAAAGCATGTAGGAGATGATCCAGAAACCAAGCGTGAACACGCCGCCCCAGATCACGATGGGGACGCGGCCGAAATTGGTCCAGCGGATGGTTGCGGCGCCGATCCCTTGGACCACGTCCAATCCCAGATCACCCACGTGTGCATCGACATCGGGTACGTCGAAATCCGGCACATCTAAATCGGGGACATCCAGATCGGGCATGTCCAAATCAGGCATGTCGACATCCAGATCGACTAGTCCGATCAGCGCAAACACCGTGTAGATCGCCAACAGGCAAACGAGCAGGGACGCCGGCCAGATTGGACCGACGAACATGTTTCCGGCGAATTGAAGGATGGATTCAGACACGATGACGAGTAGCCTCGAAGAGGGGAGCCTATCAGCTTAATAGCGAGGCTCGATCAGCTCGTGTCGGGGGCGCGGTTTAGGTGGGGATTTTTGGGTTTTCGGTCCCTTTATCCCTCTTTCAACCGGCTGCTACCGGTCCCACCACCAGTTTTGGATGATTCGGGGGCGGGATGACGGCACATTTGACATCGATTGCAGACTGGGATAGTCCGCGACCGAGGACGCCAGAGTTGCTCTGCCGTTGACCGCAACACCACCGCTGGCAATCAGCACATGGTGCATCGTGCGGCCGTGACGGATCTTGTGCAGCACGGCGATCGATTCGACTTGCGTCGGTGTCCGCATCCACGTTTCGCCCGACGAGGCCGAGTCTGCTAAGTCGCCCATCAGTGCTTGATATTCGTCGGTTTTTGCGAATCGACGCAGCAGCTCGGCCACCGACGCGGTTTGGAATACGGCTTCCAGCGATCCGTACACCGGATAGGTGCTGCGGATGTTGTGAAAGTTCTTGTTGAAATCGGCGACAAACATTTCGGTGCGGAAGTCGGTTGTCAGGTTCCCACGCGCGCCGTCGGCCATCGCACGCTCGTTTTCGCCGGACAGACGGATCGGGGTGCCCGCGATCTCGAAGACCGTTTGATCGCGATCGGCTCGGGCGACGCGAGGTGAAGCGGTGAACCACAATCGCAGCAACAATCCATCGGGCGCGCCGCGATCGATCGTTGCTTCGGTCGCGTCCAAATAATTCATCGCGCCACGCGGCATCGGATGAATGCCAAGTGCCAGTTCTTTCATGTGTCGGTCGGCTTCGACCATCAGGTAACCCAGCGACGTGTCCCCGGGTGTCCCGAAGACTTCGACGCGCTGCATGCCTAAAGCTGTGGTCAGCGCCTCGGCTGCTTTGCCGATCGGCAGTTTGTCGCTTTGAACTGCTACGGCCACGGCGGCCGATCGCTGCAGGCCTTCGGTCGTCGGATCGATCGTGCATCCGAACGGAACGCCCGAGATTGTTGACGATAGACACGACGCCAAAAAATCGAATCGCAACGTGCCTCGCATCGACGCGCGATCGCGAGGGATGCCAGCGACGGTTTCGATACCACCGACGGGACCGGCAATCACGATGTCGTTGTTTTCGGCGTCCAAGAAGATGTACTTCACTTCGGAAAGACCGGCCATGTATTGCATCGACGGACTTGCCGGGGTTCCCGATGCCCGACGGCGTTGGTTCTCGAGAGCCAAGCGCTTTAAGGACACACATCGAAGCGTTGATGGTGCCATCCACGGATCGTCGACGGCGATTGTCGCTTCGCGGCCCGAAAGCAACATGGCTTTCAAATTGGCGGCTTGATCGTCACCGGCGGCAGTCTCGCAAACTCGCACGGTGCCGGCGGCGTCGACATAAATCCCTTGGGAGTACTCGCGCATCGTGCTGGGTCCGCCCAGCAGATCCCACGTGTCGGGAACGACGGTCGTTTGGATCAGTTCGATCAACGAATCGAAGTTCGCAAACGAAGCGCCGCCGGGGGCGAGTATGGAATCGGTTTGCGCGGCGTCGCCCGGCGTCGCATCTCGATTGCGGGACTCGTCTTGCGCGGCGATGGGGCTAAAGCAAGCCACAGCCAAACAGACCCATAACATCGATCGAAATCGCATCGGCAATTCTCTTGGAATAGGAGTCGTTATCATGAAAATTCGATCCACTGATCGCCCACCAATCGTTGTTGGGGCGCGAAACGAGCTTTGTAATTAAGGTGGGCGTTGTCCGCGACATACATGCCCAAATAGACGTAGCGACGGCCGTACTCTTTGGCCCACTGAAACTGTTTCATGATCGCATAGGTACCCAAACTGTACCGACTCGCGGCGGGATCAAAGTGTGTGTAGACCGCCGAGATACTGTCGTGCCCGATGTCGACAATGGCGATCGCGACCAGTTGTCCGCCGTGATAGATGGCAAGCTCGCGAGTCTCGCAACACGTATCGGCCAGAAATGCGCGATAGGTTTCGTTGGTGACTTGTTCGCCGTCGGAAGCCAAGTGCCGAGTCTGGCGATGCATGTTGAATAGCTTGATGCGATTTGCATCAACACTGGGCATGCCCCAATAGCATTCCAATTCGCGGTCGCCTCGATTGACCACCCGTCGCATCGATGAGGTCATCTGGAAAGTACCGACGTCGACGCGGGTCGGTTTGCATTCACTGCATTCGGGACATTCGGCGCGGTACAAAAAATCGCCGCTGCGACGATAGCCAAGTGCTAGCCATTCGTCGGTGACGCGAGGCGTGACTTTGCCGATCGGCAAACGTAGCGGCATCCGAGCAACCGTTTTGTCCAAGTACGGACATGGCTGCAATTGGTCTTGCACGACGACCAATCGGCAAGCCGTTTGCGTCGAACGGATCGGACTCTCGGGATGGCTCACCGGCTAGGCTCTGCGAAATGATTTCGACAAGACGAGGTGAAGACCGGGGCTGATCTTAGAAAGTGGGTCTACTGTGCGACAAAGTCCCGGCCAACATCCTTTCATCGTATCCGATGTGGCAATCCGATTGCCAAACAATTTTTCGGGCCGCGCAAAAGGAAAGCGGGCGAATCAGAACTACTGACTCACCCGCTTTGGTATTCTCAAACGGTGATGTTGACGGAACTCAGTCCCACCACCATTGGCCGTTTGCTAGATCGGCTGGGCCGGCCGATTGCTTGGCTTGTACGTTTTCGCCGTTCGCGTCGATCTTCAAATTTTCCTTCGACAGGGCGATCCGTGGTTGCATTTGCACTCCGCCGCCCAGTGGCGTCATCAGGGTGTTGCCCTTCCAAATGGCATTGACGGCGGTTTCGACTTGTTCGGGTGACGTGTAGGTTTCGACCGATACCTTGGATTCGTCCATCAGAACGCTGGCGTCCCAGGAAGCTTGACCATAGAAGTCTTGTTCTTGGATGTACGCGGCGGCGATCGCGACGTCGATCAATTGGCGAAGTTCGCCGTAAATGCGGACTCGCGACGCGATCAGGTTGAAGTTTTCGGTGAAGTCACGGCAAAACGCTTGGCTGGCCGCGTTGACGCGTCCGCCTTTGACTCGCTGGCCGCCGGCGGCGACTCGCTCGTTGGCACCGACCAATTGGACGCCGCGCTCTTTGATCTTCATTGCCAGCCCGTCTTCGCTGACGGCGACACCGTCATAGTTGGGTTGGAAGTACCAACGTTCCATTGCGTTGGCAGCGACGCTGGCGGGACTGGCCCGATCGACATAGCTTTGCAAGCGGACGGGAAGTTTTTCCAAGCCGATGCCGACCAGTTTCATGCGATAGTCGGCTTCGACCAAAACGCGGGCAAAGTGGGTGTCGGTCGGAATGCCCTGAAAAGTAACCGTTTGCAGTCCGAGGTTGTTCTTCAATCCCATCGCCAAGCGGTTGGCGTCGCTGGGTTGGACTCGGCCGCGTACCGATGACAGGAAGTTCTGCATCGCTTGCAGGCCTTCGGTAGTCGGATCGATCGAGACGCTGATGACAGACGTGGCTTTCTGACCAGGTGCATAAGCACGCATCGCCGTGACCATGTCCTCGAGCAGCACGACCGGGCGACCGGTTTCCATGCCGATCAAGCGGTCGGTCGGGTCGGCAAAGAAGCCTTCGGCCGGACCAGCAATCACAATGTCTTGAGTTTCGGGGTAGTAGAAGACGTATTCGACGGCCGTCAAACCGGCCAGCGCTTTCATCTCGTCTTCGATGCTTTGCCCGGCCGCCATTCGATCAGCGATAGCGGCTTCCAAGCGATTGAGCGAAATTTTTCGCAGTTTGCTCGGCTGCATCACGTTCGCTTCGCCGGCACCTCGTTGGGCCTTGGCGGCTTCGAAACGCTGGACGGCGACGCGGGGGTCAAACTGCTTCACTCGCAGAACACCCGTTGCGTCGACATCAATCCCTGCGATTGGTTGGCCAATCAAGGATGTGGTCTGATTGTTATTGCCACCGCCGGCCTGGGCATGCAGATACGGCGATGTTGCCACGGAAAGAGCGGCCACAGCGGTCAAAGCGAAGATGCGTTGGATCATGTTCATCGAATCATGTTCATCAAAGGGAACGCCGGAAATCGAACCGGAAATAGGGGGCTCGCGCAGCAATCCCGCGAGCTTTCCCATTGACGATAATCCGCCGCCGGCCATTGAGCAACAAAACAAGCGGGCCGATTAGGCAAACAAGGCGACTTTGCCCGGGAATTTCTGGTGGTGCCGGATTTGATGATTCTTTGCCCGCCCCGAACCGACGCGGGGTGCATGCTGTTCGCATGGCCTGCCAGAGCCTAAAATTCGCGGAAATCCTAACTGTCTTTCCCCCAACCTTGGAAAATATGATGAGCGGCGACTGTGATTTTGGTCTGATTGGTTTGGCGGTCATGGGTGAAAACCTAGCTTTGAACGTCGAAAGTCGCGGCTACAAGGTCGCCGTTTACAATCGCACGACGGAAAAAGTCGATGCTTTGATGGCCGGTCGGGCCAAGGGGAAGAACTTCGTCGGTACCCACACGATCGAAGAATTCGTCAAAGCGGTCGCCCGCCCCCGCAAACTGATGATGCTGGTCAAAGCCGGTCCTGCCGTGGACGCGCTGATCGAACAATTGCTGCCGCATTGCGATCCGGGCGACATCATCATCGACGGCGGGAACGAGCAATACCAAAACACCGAACGTCGCACGAAGCAAGTCGAAGCGGCCGGTCTGCTGTACGTCGGTTGCGGAGTCTCGGGCGGCGAAGAAGGCGCGTTGAAGGGGCCCAGCCTGATGCCCGGCGGTAGCGCCGCGGCGTGGCCCCATGTCAAAGAAATGTTCCAAGCGATCGCCGCAAAAGTCGGTCCCAACAACGACATTCCATGTTGCGAATGGTTGGGCAGCGGTGGTGCAGGGAACTACGTCAAAATGGTTCACAACGGCATCGAATACGGCGACATGCAGTTGATCTGCGAAGCCTATCAGTTGCTGCACGAACTGGGCGGGCTGACCAACGACGAACTTTATGACGTGTTCGACGACTGGAACCGTGGCGATCTGCAAAGCTACTTGATCGAAATCACCCGAGACATCTTCAGCGTGAAAGACGACCAGGGCGGCAGCGATCACTTGGTCGACAAGATCATGGACGTCGCCGGCGCGAAGGGAACCGGCAAATGGATGAGCCAACTCGCGCTCGACCTAGGCGTACCCAGCACGCTGGTCACCACCGCTGTGTTCGCGCGCGGTTTATCGGCTCAAAAAGACGCTCGTGTTCGCGCATCGAAGCGACTCAACGGACCGTCGGCAAAATCGAATCCTGAAATGCAGGCGATCGCCAAGTCGTTGGTCGGCGATCGTGCAGAGTTTGTCGAAGCGGTTCGTCAGGCGTTGTACGCGTCGAAGATCGTTTCGTACGCTCAAGGCTTTGTGCAGTTGCAAGCGGCTTCGGCCGAGCACGGTTGGGGACTCGATTACGGTGCGGCGGCCCTGTTGTGGCGTGGCGGTTGCATCATCCGGGCCAAATTCCTGGACCGAATCAAAGAAGCGTTCGACGCGGACGCCAATCTGGAGAACCTGTTGATGACGGACTTCTTCGAAAAAGCGGTCGAGGACTCGCAAGAGAAGTGGCGCAAAGTCGTTGCCGTGGCATCCATCATGGGCGTTCCGGTTCCGGCGTTTAGCACCGCGTTGTGCTACTACGACGGATATCGCATGGAGCGATTGCCTGCCAACCTGCTGCAAGCCCAACGCGACTACTTCGGTGCCCACACGTACCAACGCACCGACAAAGACGGCACGTTCCACACCGAGTGGATCCAATTGCGAAAAGAACCGAAAGCCTAGTTCGGGTAACCCTGCGTGGACCCGCGACGGTGCTCGCGGGACGTTGGCTGCAAAGCAGCCGACGAAGACACAAAGTACACCCTGCGAACGGATTCACAGGGCCACGCAGGGTGATTCAAAACGGGTAACCCTACGTGGACCCGCGACGCCGCTCGCGGGACGTGAACTGCAAAAGGAGTTCGGTTCCCTGTCACGGCGTGCCCGGGGGCACGTTGTCACTTCGGGTCTGCAAACTTCTTCTTCAAATGGTCGCTGGTCAGATGCTTCATCAGATCCATCGACTCGCATTGGTTATCGTCGCCATAATCGATCTCGATATGCCCGATCGCTTTCGCGGCGGCAATGGCGGCTTTGTTGAGTTTCTGATTCCGCTTGCCAATGCCTAGCAGCGCCGTCGTCATCGCTTCCTGCACCCACATCTCTTCGCCGGCGATCGTTTTACGAATTCGATTCACCAGGGCAATCAGATAGGCATCGTCCATCCCCTTCGGGTTTTTCTTGGACAGTTCATAAATCAATCCGTATCCGCATCGTCGACGGACGGGATCGGAGCTATGGGTCCATTGGTCCGCCAACTCAAAAGCGAACTTCGTTTTCGATAGCGTCGCATCGCATGAGGAAAAAACGTGCGACAACATCCCGTGGTGAAGTTCGTCCACCTGCTGCTCTGCCTGCTCGGCCGTCATTTCCTTGGGGTCGTCGATCAATAGACCGATGATCCGAGCCTCGTAGTTATCCGTCGCCCAGAGTTGGCCGGCCAATTTGCGATCCCGGCCGATCTCCTTGGCCAACTTGCGAACCTTCGTCAGGCCGATGCCGAAACTGGTCAGCCCGCGAGGCTTCTTGTTCCAGTGATCGATTCCTCGCTGGTCGCTGTTTTTCTTCAGCAACGCCAAGACTTCGGTTTTCTTCATCGAAGTGATACGCCTAACGCGAGATTGGGTAAGATGGGCGGTTTGTTTCTGTTCGGCCGAGGCCGAAGTCGACCCCAATGGAGCCCACATCGTGATTCGAAGCAACCGAAAAGCCGCTCCCGGAAAGTCCTTTCTTCGCCGCAGTCGTCGATGGTCACTTCAGTTGTTGGAACAGCGGTTGATGTTGGCCGGCGACGCCGGGCACGCCGTTGCGGCGCCTGTCGTGGGAGACTCAGTAGCGGATGATGCGGGGTCCGATGCCACGGATTCGATGACAAGCGATGACGGGACGATCGTCACAAATTCGTCGACACGGTCTTTGGTTTTTGTCGACCCAAGCGTACCCAACTTGGAAACGCTGTTGGCGGGCGTCGATCCGGCAAGCGAGTTGGTGTTGCTGACCCCCGACGCGCCGGGCGTTGAACAGATCACGCGAGCGCTCGCCGGTCGCAAGGATTTGCAAAGCGTTCACATTCTGGCACACGGTGCGTCCGGTTCGTTGCAGATTGGCAACTCGATCGTGACCGAATCGACTCTCGTCCAGCACCAACAACTCGTGCGAGAGTGGTCGCGTTCGATGGCGGTCGGCGCCGATCTGATGCTGTACGGTTGCCACGTCGGCCAAGGCGAAGCGGGGACACGCTTCGTCAATCGACTGGCCCAATTGACAGGCGCTGACGTCGCCGCGTCGATCGATGCGACCGGCGCCGCAGCAAAAAGCGGGGACTGGGAATTGGAACGCGTTGTGGGCTCGATTGAGTCATCGTTGGCGATCACCGAAGTGGGGCGGCAAGACTATCAAGCGACACTCGCGATCACGATTCGCGCTGCCGGAGTCACGAACGAAGAAACGATGGTGCTGCAAGTTGGCGGTGCAACGGTCGCGACGTTCAGCAACGTCGGCGGCGACGCGTACGCAGGACAGTTTCAAACCTATACCTACGACGTTGACGGCGTTAGCGCAGGTGACGTTCGCATCGCGTTCACGAACGACTTGTACGACGACGTCGCGGGCATTGACCGCAACCTGCGAATCGACAGCATCACGATCGATGGAACCACGTTCCAGACCGAATCACCGACCGTATTTTCCACCGGCACGTGGTTGCCCGCCGACGGTGTCGTTGCTGGTTTTCGCCAGAGTGAGTTCTTGCATACCGACGGCTACTTCCAATTCGCCCCGTCCACCGGCGGCGACGGATCGTTGATCCAAATTCGCGCCGCGGGGTCGACGGGTGAAGAGAGCGTTCAATTGGAAATCGATGGCGTCGTCGTCCAATCATGGGACAACATTGGAACGGCTGCGACGAACCTTTCCTACCAAGCCGCTGAAACCGTCACCGCCGACCGTGTGCGAGTTTCATTTACCAACGATTTGTATGATCCCGACAACGGCATCGATCGAAACTTGACCGTCGACTCGATCAACATCGACGGCGCATCGTTCCAAACCGAAGCGGCCAACGTTTACTCGACCGGTACATGGTTGCCAGCCGACGGCATCGTCGCCGGTTTCCGGCAAAGCGAAACGCTGCATACCAATGGCTACTTCCAATACGCCGCCACCCCCGTCGATCCCGACAACCCCGGGGCGATCAGTTTGACGCTCGATTCCTTGACGGTTGACGAAGGGTTGGGCACGTTGAACTTTGTCGTCTTCCGCGAAGGCGGCGCCGACGGCGCGGTGTCGGTGAACTACGCCACCAACGTGGGCACCGCCGACGGCAACGACTTTCAATCCGTTTCGGGAACTTTGACGTTTGCAGATGGAGTCACCGGCCAACAAATCTCATTGCAGATCGCGGATGACGATGCGGTCGAGTCCGATGAATCGTTTTCGCTGACCCTTAGCAATCCCACCGGCGGCGCGACGCTTGGCAGCATCGTGACGCAAGTGGTGACGATCACCGACAACGATGAAGTCTTTGCGGGGATCCTCTTCGAAGACAGCTTCGAGGGTTCGTCCAACTGGACCACCGACCCTGATGGCACCGACACCGCCACCACCGGGCAATGGGCCGCCGGCGCCGCACAAGCAACGTCCAGCGGAACGACAACGTTGCAATTGGGTCAAGGACGGACGGGTTCTCGGGCGCTGGTGACGGGACTGGCCGCCGGCAGCAGTGTCGGATCCTATGACGTCGATTCGGGCGTGACGACGGTTGTCTCGCCGGACATCGCATTGCCGACGGGCGCCGAAGTTCAGCTTTCGTTCGGCTATTACTTGGCTTACTTGAATAACGCCACAAGCGATGACTATTTCCACGCGTCAGTGATCGCCGGCGGCGTCGAAACCGAAGTCTACGCCGATCACGCGCACGGCGCGAATCAATCAGCCGCTTGGACCGATGTTATGCTGGATCTTTCGGCATGGGCCGGCCAAACGATTCAACTTCAGTTCGCTGCCGCCGACGCGTTGGGCGCCAGCCTGATTGAAGCGGCCGTGGACGATGTGGTGGTCGAAGTCTTGCCCGTGTTGCCGGGTACGATCACCATCGCCACGACCGGCGTGAACTTGGACGAAGCCGCCGGTACCGCGACCGTCGTCGTCCAGCGAAACAATGGCCGCGTCGGAACGGTCACGGTCGACTACGCCACAAACGTGGGCACCGCCGACACCGCCGACTTCACGCCGGTCGCTGGAACGTTGACGTTCGCCGACGGACAATCGGAACAAATCGTCACGATTCCGATCATCAACGATTCGATCGTCGAATCGCTCGAATCGTTTTCGTTGGTGCTTTCCAATGCGACCGGGGGTGCCGTGATCGGCAGCGACAATACCGCCGTGATCACGATCGCTGATAACGACAGCACGACACCAGATTACTTACCCGATTTGACGCCGATCGCATCGACGTTGTTGGAAAACTTGAGCATCGACCGCAATGAGATTCCCGGTCGGACGTTGCTTCGCTTTTCGACGGAAGTTGCCAACGCGGGTGACGGACCTTTAGAAATTTGGGGCGGATCGACATCGGGCAACTCACAACAGGTGTTCCAACGCATCTATCAAGCCGATGGTGGCTATCGCGATCAATTGGCCGGTGAGTTCGTCTATCACCCAAGTCACGGACACATCCATTTCGAAGGTTTCGCTACCTACGACTTGGTGTTGACCGATGCCAGTGGCAACATTGTCGCCAGCGGCGGTAAGACCAGTTTTTGTCTGATCAATATTCGCCAACCGCTTCCCACAGTGACAGCCGACGCAGGACTCGTTCACGGTCGCGGCGGCAACTCTTGCGGCAATGTGCAAGGGATCAGTACAGGCTACTCCGACGTGTACTCGGCATCCCTGGATGACCAGTGGATCGATGTGACGAATGTTGCCAACGGCCAATACTGGTTGCAAATCACGACCGATCCAGAGAACAACATCCAGGAAACGGACGAAACCAACAACACGCAGCGCGTCGCCGTGACCCTAAGAGATGGTCAGATCATTGGGTGACATGGATTGATCCGACCGAAAATGGGGTTGGCCCGAACGCAATCGGACGGGTGGAATCGGGCCGGCCGTTCTAGCTGGCCAAGACGCTTAGGAACTGGATGAACGCCGAATCGTCATCTTGATTTCGATGATTCAACGCGTTTCGAACCAAGCCTTGCAAGGCATCGCGATACTCGCGTTCGGAAACGTCTTCACGTTGGCTGATCGCTTCAAACCGCTGACTCAGCAATTGGGCTTCCGCCGAGCTGGGGGTTCCACCAGTCAAGCACGATCGCATAGCGGTGAGGACTTCCGAGTCCCGGAAAGTCCTTTTGTCGTCCAACTTCAAAATTTCGACGATGCACAAGCCTGTCACGTCGACTCGGTTGGTCGATGACGAGTCCTCGTCTCCATAGGCTACCGCCGAATTGGCGGTACTTGCCGAGGCCAGCGGTCGCCGAGCCCGACGTCGGTCGGCTGCCTTGAGTCGTCGCTTCAAATCATCATTTTTCGACATCACTTGGCTCGTTTTTTCCTTCAGCGGCGGGCAAAGTCGCGCAATCCGCTACGTGGAGCGAGATTACACCAGGTCAGTCGGGACGCCGTTGGCTTTGGATAGCGGAGTACCGGACACCATTAAGAAGCGTAAACGGTAAACAGAGACCGCCCTTCCGTGCAGGGCAAATTCCTGAATTCTTCTTTTTCTTTGAAGATTTCGGATCTCGCCGTCACGGTTCTGCTTTGTGACCTAGGGTTCAGATGCGAGTGATTTCGCGTGCCGGGGGTTCCAAGGTCGGAAAAGTTGAAACGGGGGAACTGTTTCAATTTCCAAACCGTTCGTGCAAGGGACGTCCGAATCGATCGGAGTCCTAGCATGACGGCGAAACCCTTTGCCAGTCGAGACTCCGTCTCATGATCGAATCCATCGGTACTCCCGTCCGTCCGTGGGTGAGTCCGCGGAAGGCGTCGCCAACGTCGGCCAAAGAAGTCAAAGTCCCCGAAGAGAACCTTCCCTCCGGGCGACCGCCTGAGCCTGTCAAAGCAAAGAATGCGGCCATCGAACTGGTAAGCCGGGCCATACAACTTCAGCAACAGCTCTCAGGCATTCACATCGACTATGAAGCCTGACGTGTCGAATCAAGCGCCCGCTTGAATGACCGGTTGGGTGTGTCGGTCACTGCAAAGCACGACAAGCAGATTCGATACCAGCGCCGCCCGTTGTTGCGGATCCAATTCGACAATCCCGTCTCGTTTGAGATGGTCCAAAGCCATTTCCACCATCCCAACGGCACCGTCGACGATCTTCGTGCGGGCCGCCACGACCGCGCCGGCCTGTTGGCGTTGCAACATTGCCGCCGCGATTTCGGACGCGTAGGCAAGGTGGCTGATGCGAGCTTCCAACACCGTGACGCCTGCTTTTTCAAGCCGCTCTTGAATGTCTTCCCGCAACCGGCCACAGATCGCTTCGGTGTTCCCTCGCAGCGATTCCTCGTGATCTTCGCTGTCGTAGGGGTATCGCGTTGCCAGGCTGCGCAGCGCCGCTTCGCTTTGCACTTCGACAAAGTGTTCGTAGTCATCGACTTCGAACAGGGCTTCGGCCGTGTCGGTGACTTTCCAAACCACAACGGCCGAAATTTCGATCGGGTTACCGTCACGATCGTTCACCTTCGAAGGCCGGCTAGCTGTTCGAGATTTTGACTGAATCACTGTACCCGATTGGTTCTTTTGCTCGGGTGTCGATGATGAACCCGTTTCAAAGTTGCGAATCCGCAGGCTGACCTTACGTTTGGAATAGAAAGGGTTGACCCAAAAGAAACCGGACTCTTTGACCGTCCCTTTGTATTCGCCGAACAGCAGCAGCACGCGAGAATCATTCGGGGCAATTGCCATCAACCCAAACAGACTGATGAACGCCACCGGAGCGCAAGCGATCGCCAACAAAATCATGAATCCGCCGATCCCTCCACCCATGGCGACGCCTATGATGAACATCAGGATGCCCAACAAAACCAGGCCCAAAATGCCGAACAACGGGCCCCAACCCGCCATCGGTCGAATCAACTTTTCGGGATGAACCAAGACCGTCGGACGATCGGCCGTCGGTGCGAAAGAATTTGTGTCAGTCATGGGGGCACCATCGATGGAGTAGGAAGCGTTCGGCCGAAGATGCTCGGCCGCTCGGTAACCAGAGGGCACCACTGTGACGTAATCGAGGCGCGCCAACAAGAAAATCACGTGCAGATCACGAAACGGCCTCGAAAGAGGCTAAATTTCGCCCGCCGACCAAAACCGGGCGATGCCGCCAGGGCTTTCCGCCGCTCGCAACAATCGGGTCGACCTTGCTTCGCCGTCGTACCCGATCACGTCGGGGATCCCGCGGCTGCAATGGCGCGACCACATGCTAAGCGTGTACGCGCCGCAATCGCGGATCGCGATCCAGTCGCCCACTCGGGGGCGAGGCATCGCAACGTTGCGAGCCGGAATGTCGCCGCCGAAACACAACGGGCCACCGATGCTGATGCGATCGTCGGGTTCATCACGCAGGCGTCCCGACGCATCCAGCACTGCGTATTCGTGCGACCAGTCCTGTGGCCGGTACACCGGACGGACCAAGAAATCGGCGCCCAAGTGAATCACGGCCATGCACGTGGCTTCCCCCGCGTCGCCGGCTGGTAAATCCCGCACATATTCGACGCGGCTGAGCGCCAGCCCGCACCCGGCCTGGACACTGCGGCCGAATTCGGTGACCAAGCGAACGTTGCCGTCGAAAAGCGTCGGGACTCGGCGACCCAGTTCGGCGGCGTAGGCATCGGGCGACGCCGGTTGATGATCGTCGTCGTAAGGGGCGGGCAATCCGCCACCGATGTCGACGACCGGGACGGCGCGGCCGGTGTGCGATTGAATTTCTTGTCGAAGTGATTCGATTTTCTCGGCCGCGTCGCACAACTGTTCCATCGGGCAACCTTGCGAACCGACGTGGATGTGCAGCCCCACAAGCCACGCGTGCCGCGCGAACGCGGCCAAAATTTGTTCTCGATCGCGCGAGATTGACACGCCAAACTTTGACCCGCGATTGCCCACGCTGGTGTGCGAGATCGAGCCCGCGCCGACCTCGGGCGTGACGCGCAGACCGATGGTTGACGTCGGCTTTGCATCCGAAGGCGATGCCTTCAAAATCAGAGCCACACGGTCAAGTTCGTCGAAGTTGTCGACGTTCACGTGAATGCCCCGCTCGAGCGTCTGGCGGATTTCGGCAACCGTCTTGGCTGGCGAATCAAAGATGATTCGATCGGGCGGACACCCCGCCGCCAATGCCAACGTCACCTCTTCGATGCTGGCGGCTTCCAAGCCCGCGCCCGCGTCCACGGCCGCACGCAAAATTTCGACGACGGGGTTCGCCTTGATCGCAATCGCGTGCAGCGTGCCATCCGGAAAAGCGTCCTGCAACATCGCGATTCGCTGCTGCATCCGAGCAACGTCATGCACGATGACAGACTTGACATCGTCACCCAGAAAGCCCTCCGACGCCAATTTCGCGAAGATCGATTCGATCTGTGGCGGTGAAATTCGTTGATGAAATGCACTCATCGTCTAAGTCATGGGTTGGATGACACCTTGGATCGCGAACGAGCAGCCAATCGGCTCGATCGGTGGCAACGGACCGAATCGCCCAAGGCGTCAATCCGTTCGGCCATTATGGCAAGCCGCGACGTTAGGCCTGAATCCCCATCGTCGCCGTTGGCCACGTCAATCATCAAGGGGGCACCCAGTGCGACCCGAAGCACGTTGCGGCCTCCGCCGATTGCGACGGGCTGGCCCAGATACCAGCCATCCCGCACAAGGCTCCGGTGCAACGACTTGAGCGAATCGCTGTTCTCGCCCGGAAATTCCAACGAAAACACGGTCGGACCGTCCACAATGCCGGGCAAAACGTCGATGTCCACAAACGGCTCCAACAGCCCAACGGAATTCGAGCCGTAGAAATTTTCGCGGACAGCAACACGGAACCGGTCCGCAATCCTCTGGCGAGTCGTCGGCGGGATGTTGAAAAAAGACTCGATTTCAGCCGCTGCGCCTGCCCATCGAATCAACAAGCCGACGTTCATCCAATCGTCGTTGGCTCCGAAGTTCACGTCCCATCGCTCGGGCAAACTGCCGCGACAAAAGTAACTTGCCAATTCTGCCGGACAAGTGCGAATCGCCGACGCGTCGACGCCGGACGGTGCCAGGAGTGCTCCGGCAAACGGCGCGCCGCCAAAAAACTTCGATCCCGTGACGGACACCCAACACCCGCGATCGAGTGCGTCTTGATACGCATCGGCCGCCAGCCGTCCCTGCGCAGCATCGACGACCAACATCACTTGGTCGCCCAGGGTCCGCTTCAAGCGATCGATCAGCGACACCGACGGTGCGTGGATGCCGGTTTTGCTGTGCGCGACCAAGTGAACCAACACGCGATGGCCATGCGATGCGGCTTCAATCACGTTGGCAGTCACCCGGTCGTCGATCTCGATCATCGACAACGGTTCGCCCGAGGGATCGCGGATCGGAATCGATCGCACATCGACTCGGCCAGCCAACAAGCGGTTCACCGCCGCGCCGCGAACCGCGACGCTTCCGTCGGGCAGCAACGTGTCCGCGTGGCATCCCGATGCTGCCATCGATGTGCCGCTGCCGACTTCGCCGGCGCCGACGATAATGTTGGTGATCCGGCAATCGCTGTTCGACGCCATCACCGCCAACGGCAATAGTTCGACGTCTGTGCCGGAGGGCGTTAATGCGATGTCGGTGGATGGTGACAACTGCAAACATCGCCGCAACGTCGCTCGTACGTCCGACAAAATCTGGGATCCGGTTTGCTTCGGGTCGGCCGATTGCTTCAATTTTTCGAGCGTGCGTCGTGATGCCTTGACCGCTCGCCACGAAGGTGACGAACAAGTACAGGACCCCAACGGCATGGCGCCATCGGGCACGACACCGGCGCCGTACGGGTTGGATCCGTCGGGGCCGGGAATCAGCCGTCGATCGCTGCCCGTGGTGGCCAACGTTTCATAGGATTCGCCGTGCCACGTGGTGTCACCACGCAGCATCGACGATGGGGCGAATCGCGTCACTACACGACCGAATGGTTTGAGACGACGGGTGTGACGGTGATCGGCGCGATCACGGGCGAAGCCGGATTCGCCTGCTGGGGTGCCGCGTTTGCGGCGGACGCGTCATCTTCGATGTGGACCCCATCATCAAGATTAACGACCGAGACCGGTTTGCGTCCGTCCTTCTCCCACGCTTTGTGTTCGGCGACGGCGTTTAGATATCTCGCGTCCAACAAGCCACTTTCGAAGCAGAGTTGTTCCATGATCGGGTTGCCACCGTCGGCTTCCAATTCGACCAAGATCGGTCCCTGATCGGTCAGCGCGACGTCCCAGCCTTGGAACGGACAACGCGTCAATTGTGTGGCGGCTGCCAGCACGGTCTTCCGCATTTGATCCCACTGGGGGAATACCATGTCGGTGAAACTGACGCCGGTGCCCGGGTGTGCATCGACGGGGGCGATGCCGTTTTCGCTGCGCAGCATCGTCTTGATGACACGGCCTGATTCGGCGTCGATGCCCGCCAACATGTTGCCCGCTCGCCAAAAATTGTCGGCTACGTTGGCCGAAGCGGGGATTTTCCAAGCCGCCCGGTGCAACGTGCAGCCACGTGAATCGTTGATCACGAACATGCGAACCGAGCTGACGCACGGACCGATGCGAGCTGAAATTTCTTCGTGGGGCAGCAGCAACGTTTGGAATAAGTAGTTGCGTCCCAACTTGCTGATCATGCCCGAGAACGTGTCGACGGCAATTCGTTCATCACCCACGACCACAACATCGTTGGCAGAATCGTAGCCGGTGATTTTCGCCGTCCCCAAGCTGCACCCGGCATCGAACGGTTTGCCGAAGATCGGATATTGGGCATCGTTGCGAAGAAAGCGACCGATATCGGCGCGATTGCGAAGTGAGATGACGCCAGCGGCCGTTCGGTGGGCGTGGACCATCGCTTGAGTTTCGGGGACCGGCAAACCGAGTCCTTTCAGCATCGCCGTCATCAGCGGTTTGTCGTTGGCCAGAATGGTCCAAGGGCTGTCGACCATCCGGCCGCTGCCGCCCAGGAACGACTTTTTGATTTCCGGCGAGTAGCGACGGTCGTCATACAGGCCGTACAAAAAGTATTCGTCGGCGCTGATTTTGCCGATGCCGCGACGAAGCTTGGTCATCTCAAGGAACATGCCCAGCATGCCCTTGCCGGCCGCTTTGGCTTTGCGAAAGCCCTGGATCAAATCGGAAGAAGAAGAGTCCGAGTAATCGAACTGAAACGCAGGTTCGGCCTGCGAAACGTCGGCATGGTTTTCGGTCGACATCGAGTGGTTCCTGGGGGGAGTGTGTTCACTCCATCCCATCGACAAACCATGAGTCCAGAAACCAGCAAGATTGAAGATAGACGATCTGTAACGATCGTCTCGATTGCGAAGGCCTATCCGATCAGGCCTAGGCGCCCATCACCAAACCAGTAACGGGCAACCAGAAGTCCGCGACTAAACGCGTTGCTTACGACGACGCCAAACCATCCCAGCCCCACCAACCGCGGCAATGCCCATCATGGCGAGGGAGGATACTTCGGGGACGGCTACTGCGTTATCTGTCACACGAATGAAATCGATCTCAAAAAAGTTGCCTGAGGTCTCCGATGCCGAGTTTGAAAACGCGCCTCCGATCGGATCGATCCGAAAATTGCTGATCGTCGCGTCGCCCAAGCTACTGATGTCGGCAGTTACGGTGAAAAAATTGTCTCCAGATGCTGCGAAGCTAAAACCTGAGTTAACGATCGTCCCATTCACCTGAACAATCAATCCCGTGGTATTGAAGGCAGGTTCACCGGTTGCGCCGATAAATCCGTCAGTGACATCATCAGTCTCACGGACCCGGAAAGTAACTTCGGACCAACTCGTACCGATTCTCGTCAAGCCTGCCGGATTCAGCACGAGTTGCGGGTCGTTGCCCGTTGCCGTTCCTACCAAGGAGCCCGAATTGGCCATAAGGCCGCTGATTTGGTTATTCGTGTTTACCGACCAACCCTCAGTGCTTCCGCCACTGAACTCAAAATTGGCAATCAAATCCGCAGACGCAAATGAAGGTGACAAACAAACTAGCGCCGCAAAAATCGCCAAACGCTTGAGGTGGGAGTGCATATGTTCATTCCAGGGAGTGTCAGAATAACAAACTAATCACGCAAGGGGTTGATAATAGTCTGGAACCCTGGGGCAAACCTTAACGATTGTGCAAGTTTCCAGCACAATAGTGCCGTCTCGGTCATCTTTCTTTCCCAAATTGGCCGGCACCCGCTCTAGGGAGTGGGTGTTTCGCCATTTCGGGCAACCCTTCGTGGCCCTGCGACTCCGCTCGCAGGGTGCTGACCCAGCCACCGTGAACTGCTTTGCAGTTCACGGCCCGCGAGCGGAGTCGCGGGTCCACAAAGGGTGGCCCGGACCAGCCCGAAAGGGTCTCTCGTCCGGCGGCAATGAAGCCAATATAGCCACTTTTTGCTTGGGGAATCGACGTCGAACGTTACAATCGACGGCCGCGTCCGCCGGACGCAGGGACGTTCGCCAAAACCTCTTCTCTCTCATCTGGAAGGTTTCCGAAATGTCGATCCGTTTTTTGATCGCTTCGGCGATGTCATGCTTTTGGGCCAGTTCATTCGCGACGGCGGCGGTGACCGCTCGGATCGAAACGTACGCAACGATCCCCGGCGGCAACGCGCGGATGAACACGATGACGTCCGACCCGGCCGGTCGACTGTTCGTCAACGAACAAAATGGCGGTCTGTTCACCGTCGACCGGGCGACTCGCAACGTGTCGACTTATTTGAATCTGGCCGACAGCACCCAGTATCCGCAAATCGGTTTGACCAGCAGCGGCGAACGCGGTTTCCAGTCGTTTGCGTTCCATCCCGATTTTTACAATCCGGCGGCCGCCGGGTTTGGAAAGCTGTACACGATTCACAGTTCCACCAACACCAGCGTGACGCCCGATTTTGATCCGGGCGACAGCACCGCGTTCCACACCGTTTTGCTGGAATGGAACACCAGCAATCCCACCGCCGCAACCTTTCAACCCGCCTCGGTCGGAACACCGTTTCGCGAAGTCGCTCGTTTTAAGCAGCCGTATTTCAACCATAACGCCGGTCAATTGGCGTTCAACACATCGGTGGGCCCCGGCGATCCCGATCGAAACAACCTTTACATCGGGATGGGTGACGGCGGCAGCGGCAACGATCCTCAAGACAACGGCCAAAATCCGGGTAACCCCTACGGCGCGGTGCTAAGGATCGATCCGTTGGGGAACAATTCGGACAACGGCCAATACGGATTGGTTGCCGACAATGTGTTTGCGTCCGACGGGGATGCGACAACGATCGGCGAAGTGTTCGCATACGGGCTTCGCAATCCCCAGCGTTTTGGATGGGACGATTTGGCCGGCGACATGTACATCGCCGACATCGGACAGAACTCGTTCGAGGAAATCAATGTCGGCGTCAACGGCGGAAACTTCGGTTGGGACATCCGCGAAGGCAGCCAAGGCGGCACGCTCGCCGGCGCGATCGATCCGGCGGCGGAGTATGCGCACGACGGTTTTCTGGCCAATCCGATCACCGGTTCGGTGGCGATCACGGTCGGCGATGTCGTCCGTGGCAGCGAGATCTTCGACTTGAACGGGAAGCTGTTGTTGGGCGACTTTCCCAACGGAATCATCTATACGCTGGACGTCGACAACGATCCGCTCGGTGGCGGATCGGCCGGGCTGAGTGAACTGATTCTGGTCGACGAAAACGGTCAAACGGTGCGTCTGATCGATTTGATCCGTGGCACACCGGGTAACACGACTGCGAACCGAGCCGACCTGCGTTTCAGTTACGGAATCGACGGCGAGGTGTTCATCTTGAACAAGCGAGACAATGTCATTCGCCGCCTGGCGGTCGCCGTCCCCGAGCCCACGTCGCTGGCGATGGTTGCTGTCGTCGCAGCGGTTTTCACGCTACGGCGTCGCCGCCGCTAGAGGATGAACAGATCCGCCAATTTCAGCTCAGCGGCTGGACAGCACGTCGGCCGCACCGCGCCATCCACCTCGACTCGCCGCCGGTTCGAATAGTCATCCAGCTCGGGCCCCGTGAACACCTCGATACAACGATCGGCAATGTCGACGATCCAATACTCGGGGATGTTCTGCGACGCGTAGATTGCCAGCTTCTCGCCTCGGTCGAATCGAAGGCTTGAATCCGCCACCTCGATCACCAGCAGCACATCATTGCCGGTCGGATGACGATGGGCGTATCGACCGGGCTTGAGCCAGGTGATATCTGGTTCCGGTCGACTGTCATCTGCGTCAATGATGTTTTGGATGCTGACCACGATGGACGTGTCGCGTGTCGATTCAAAGGACCAGCGAGCCAGAAAATTGATGTAGTCGCAATGGGCTGGACCGGCTGGATTCATTTCTCGAAGCTCCCCGTGGATCAGCTCGATCCTCTTTTCGAACCCAACGAAAGCGCCCTTCGCGATCATTTGGTCGTACTGATGGGGTGTCAAGCGAAGCGACGTGCTCATGGGTATCGCTGGGATGCAAAAAGGGTACGGGAAGCGGGCCGCCAGCTCGCGACCCGCTTCTATCTTACACCGCCCGGCGACCTACTTCCGCTTCAGCATCGCCGTCAATTCTTCGTCCAGTTCGGCCGCACGCACGTTGTGTCGCACCACCTTGCCGTCGGGATCGATCAACATCATCGTCGGCAGCGTTTGCACGCCCAACGTTTTGGCCAAACGGCTGGATTCCAGCCCGCCCGGTTCGAACAATTGCACCCACGGAAGCGGCGTTTCGTTCAAGAAAGCGGCGGCCGAATCGGCCGTTGCATCGACGTTGACGCCGACCAATTGCAATCCCGCCCGTTGGTAACTCGCTTGCAAACGACGCAGCAATTTCATGTCCTGTTTGCACGGTTCGCACCACGTCGCCCAGTAATGAACCACGACGGGTTTACCACGCAGCGACGCCAGGCTGAACGGCTTGCCTTGGATGGTTTGGCCTTCCAGTTCGATCCGGCGACCGACGGAATCGAGACGCCGTGCGGCACCCGCAGCCTTCTCGCCGGCATCAGTACCCGGGAACGCAACGGCGACCTTCTTGTAGTACTCCAGCGCCTCGTCTTCCTTGTCCTCGAATTCCTTGCTGAGCGCCAACTGCAAGTAAGCCGCAGCCGTTTCCGCCGTTTGCGGATAGCGATCGACGAATCCGGTCAGCGATTCGAGGTACCACTTTTGTACTTCTGCAAAGTCTGCCTCGGGTGTCTGGCGAACAACGTATTCGGTGCTGATCGCGGTGTAGTCGGCATACGAGGCGAGGGATTCCTCTTTCATCGCGAATCGCGGAGCAACCTTGCGAAGCCGTTCCATTCCATCAGGATACGAACCGTTTTGAACCGCCAGTCCGATCGTGTCGACCAACTGGCGTACCCAGGAATCGCGAATGGCGTCCGAGTCCGCGTTGGCGATCAGCTCCTCGATCACATCGGCACGTTGTGCGTGGAGGTCCGCAATTTCGTTCGGTTTGGTCGCCGTGGACAATTTTCCGTCCACCGCTTCCAGAGCCGTGACCAATTTTTGGGTCATTTCGCCGATGCCGCCTGATGCCGCCATGTTGGCTGCACCCGAACCGCCGGGCGTGAAGAAGTTGCCAGTCGTTTGCGCGATCGGCTCGCCTTCGTTGCCGACCGACGGCAACTCGACCAATCGCCATGCGTCGCCCGATTGGATCAGCGTCCCGACCATCATTTGGCCGCCCTGTTTATCCTGTTCGTACATTGCAACGGCGTTTTCATAGACCGTCACGTCCTTGGTCGACCCGTCGGTGCCCTCGGGGACCACGCCGGGGGGCGAAGCCGCGAACTGGACCCAACGCGCGTCGGGGCCGACGGAAGTTTGGCGTTTCGCCAAAGCGGCGAAATCTCGGGCCGCTCGGTCAGCTTTTGCCATCAATTGCTCGGTCTTGGCCGGGCCCAATCCGAGCGACTTCAGCTCTCGTTCGCCGATCAGCAAGCGAGCAAAGCGGGCGGGGTCGGCGTCACGCACCGCGGCGACCAGTTCGGCAGAGACTTCTTCGGCCGAGATCTGTTGCCAACGGTCGATCTTGCCGTCTTCGTCGTCATCGAATCCCCAGCGGGTTCCGCCTGTTCCCAGCCATCGGTATTGGTCCGCCTTGCCGTTGAAGTCGTCATCGATGTCGCGGTAGATCTCGACGCCGAACTTGTAATAGCTCCACAGATCGACCTTTTTGTCGCCGTTGGTGTCCGCGAAACGACGCAGCATCATGCCATCGGGCGATACCACTTCCCATCCCGACCATCCCTTGCGATCGATGTCCGTGACCGTGCATCGATCGGCAACATCAGCGGAAACGACATCAAAGTCGACCCCGTCCTGGACCGGTTTCAGTCCCAGCGCAGAAGCCGCGCTGGGCGTCGCGGCCACGGCGTTTCCGCCGATCGCGGACCCCAGGCAAACACCCGCGGCGGCAGTAAACAGTCGAAAACGTCGAACCATTACGACAGGCAACGACAAATGATCCATCATCCGGTTGGGGCTCATCAGCAAAACTATCCATCATCTTGAAAGGGGGAATTCGGCAAGGCGTCCATTGTGCCGAACCTTGGCTCGAAAGAAAATGTCGATTCTTGAGTTTAGGCGGCCGATGACGATAACTCGCGGCGAAAGTTCACCCCGCTGAACCCGTTTCGTCGCTCGCGTGTCGAATTCCCCGTGAAGGGCAATTCTCAAAAACGATGCGAAAACGTCGGTTCTGAGGCCTCCTCGGCAGATATCTGATCACGAAGATCGAAATATCGAGTCAACTTCCCTTTACAGCGAAACGAGTTTCCGTACACTTTGCCGCTCCGATCACGTCTCCTTCACGAATCGCTCGCGAATGGGAAAGAAACGGTTCGGGCGTATAGCTCAGTTGGTTAGAGCGCGTCGCTGATAACGACGAGGTCCCAGATTCGAGTTCTGGTACGCCCATAAAAGAAGGAAACAGGGGACAGGTTTTAGGTCACAGGGGCTTTTCCTGTTGCCTAAAACCTGTATCCTGTCTCCTGATTCCCGGGGGTATAGCTCAGTTGGGAGAGCATCTGCTTTGCAAGCAGAGGGTCGTCGGTTCAAGTCCGTCTACCTCCACTCGGTTGGTTTCAGGTTCGGTTTTCCGGACTCGGATCCAACCAAAAATTGACTCGATCGGCCGCCTGTGCAACAAGCGAACCGATTCGAGTCACAAAGGCAAGTTTTTTCAAGAATTATGGCTCGATGGTCCTTGCGTCCGCGAGCCGAATTTGCGAAAACCCCGCCTCGAAGGAAACCAAGCGTGTCCGAGACGACCGCAAGAAAAGATTCTGAATTTCTTGCAAAGACTCGGTTGACGCGGCCAAGTGGCCACGGTACTCTTCGCCCCTCGCTAAGAAAACGACCGGCAAGCATCGCTCAAAGTTGATGCTTGCCGGCTGTTTTCACGAACAGCGTCTTCCGCGATTCGGTCACAAGCCGATAGCGGAAAACTGATATTTGACAATTTGGTTGTTTGGTAGTTGGCATCTAAATAAGAAGCAACTGCGACGCTTTGGGTGACGGACTCCGGTCTGTGATTCAAGGCAAGCAAATAGTTCTTTGAGAAGCGCGGCTGGCAAGAGATTGCTGGCCAATTGAATTCTAACAGGATTCTGTGCGAGCTTGGTGCCCATCATTGATTCGTCTTCACGGGCGTGTCTCTAAGGGAAGCATCAAGCACATGTGATATCGTTAATGTAGGTTACTAACGAGATTGCGGATCAGCGAAAGCTGAGTTCGGGATTTCGATGGCCAATCTATTAAGGGCACATGGGGGATGTCTTGGCGTTGAAAGAATGAAGGGCGTGGAAGTCTGCGAAAATCTTGGGGGAGCTGACAAACAAGTAATGATCCCGAGGTACCCAACTGCTGCACACTGAATACATAGGTGTGTTAGTAACAACCTGGTGAACTGAAACATCTAAGTAACCAGAGGAAGAGAAAGAAAAATCGATTCCGTCAGTAGCGGCGAGCGAAATCGGAATAGCCCAAACCGAGAGGGTTTCCCTCCCGGGGTTGTAGGACTCCAATATCTGATTGTGTGTTGTTAGTGGAATCTCTTGGAAAGGAGAACCACAGAGGGTGACAGTCCCGTACACGAAAATAAACACACACGGTAGGAGCACCTGAGTAGGTCCAGTCACGTGAAACCTGGACTGAATCGACGGGGACCATCCCGTAAGGCTAAATACTCTTCAACGACCGATAGCGAACCAGTAGCGTGAGTGAACGGTGAGAAGAACCCCTGCTAGGGGAGGAATGTGAACCTGAAACCATGTGCCTACAAGCGGTCGGAGCCCTATGGTCTAGCTTGCTAGAAAATGGGTGACGGCGTGCCTTTTGCATAATGATCCGGCGAGTTGTGGTATGCGGCTTGGTTAAGTTCTTACGGAACGTAGCCCAAGGGAAACCGAGTCTGAATAGGGCGAAATTGTCGTATGCTGCAGACGCGAAACCTGTGTGATCTACCCATGGGCAGGTTGAAGCGCGGGTTAAACTGCGTGGAGGACCGAACCCACTTAGGTTGAAAACTGAGGGGATGACCTGTGGGGAGGACTGAAAGTGTAATCAAACCAGGAGATAGCTCGTTCTCTCCGAAATATCTTGAGGGATAGCGTCGAGTAAATTAGTTACCGGGGGTAGAGAGACTGAATTGGATGGGGGCCCTTCCCGGGGTACCCCACTAAACCAAACTCCGAATACCGGTACCCGTACCTCGGCAGTCAGTCCCTGGGGGATAAGCTCCAGGGTCGAGAGGGAAACAACCCAGATCGCCTGCTAAGGTCCCGAAGGACCACTTAGTCACTAAGGAAGTTGAAGTGCCGTGACAGCTGGGATGTTGGCTTAGAAGCAGCCATCATTTAAAAAGTGCGTAACAGCTTACCAGTCGAGCATTTCTGCGCCGATAATGAACGGGAGTAAGTGGTACACCGAAGCAGCGGATTGTAGATTTATCTACAGTGGTAGGAGAGCGCCGATGATCAGATACGAGCCATACGGAAACGAGTGGTGTCGGGGTCATCGGGTGATTATGCCGGAATGAGTAACGATAAAACAGGTGAGAATCCTGTTCGCCGAAAGCCTAAGGTTTCCTGGGGAAGGCAAATCCGCCCAGGGTTAGCCGGTACCTTACCCGAGGCTGAAAAGCGTAGGGGATGGATAGCAGGTCAATATTCCTGCGCTAGGCATACATTCGATGCTGGGACGGCGTCCGGAAAGTGAGCGGTACGAATAGAAATGTCCGTAGCGACCACTGAGGTGTTGGGGGTTAAATTACCCGACATAAGCCAAGGTATAGCTCGAGAGCACTTAAGTTCTCGAAGTCATTGGAAGGACGTCCAAGAAAAGCAGCTAAGTTATGTGTATGTTTAACCGTACTAAAACTGACACAGGTAGGCGAGATGAGAATTCTAAGGCGCTCGGGAGAACGGTGGTTAAGGAACTCTGCAAAATGGCCCCGTAAGTTCGCGATAAGGGGCGCCCTTGGCGGTTCACGCTGCTGAGGGCCACAGAAAATCGGCTCTAACGACTGTTTATCAAAAACACAGGTCTCTGCTAACACGCAAGTGGATGTATAGAGACTGACGCCTGCCCGGTGCTGGTAGGTTAAGGAAGAGAGTTAGCTCCCTCGGGAGCGAAGCCCGCGACCGAAGCCCCAGTAAACGGCGGCCCTAACTATGAGGGTCCTAAGGTAGCGAAGTTCCTTGTCGGGTAAGTTCCGACCTGCATGAAAGGCGTAACGATTTGAGCACTGTCTCAACCACCGACCCGGTGAAATTGTAGTTGTGGTGAAGATGCCACATACCCGCGGTTAGACGGAAAGACCCCGTGAACCTTTACTGTAGGCTGATATTGGGTTGAGATATGTTCTGTGTAGGATAGCTGGGAGACTTTGAGATCGGCACGCTAGTGTCGAAGGAGTCGTCGTTGAAATACCAGCCTGGTCATATTTTAATTCTAACTTTGATCCCCTGAATCGGGGCAAAGGACAGTGTCAGTCGGGCAGTTTGACTGGGGCGGTCTCCTCCCAAAGAGTAACGGAGGAGTGCAATGGTACACTCAGCCTGGTCGGTAATCAGGCGTAGAGAGTAAAGTTAGAAGTGTGCTTGACTGCGAGAGATATAACTCGAGCAGGGACGAAAGTCGGTCTTAGTGATCCGGTAATCCCGAATGGAAGGGTTATCGCTCATCAGATAAAAGGTACTCCGGGGATAACAGGCTTATCGCATCCGAGCGTCCACAGCGGCGATGCGGTTTGGCACCTCGATGTCGGCTCATCACATCCTGGGGGTGTAGAAGCTCCCAAGGGTTTGGCTGTTCGCCAATGAAAGTGGTACGTGAGCTGGGTTCAGACCGTCGTGAGACAGGTCGGTCCCTATCTGCCGTGGGCGTTCAAAACTTGAAGAGGTTCAACTTTAGTACGAGAGGATTTAGTTGGACGTAGCTCTGGTGTACCAGTTGTCGCGCTAGCGGCACGGCTGGATAGCTAACTACGGAACGGATAAACGCTGAAAGCATCTAAGCGTGAAGCCCGCTCTAAGATTAGGTTTTGTAAGTCATTGCGACGAAAGTCCCCAAGAAGACGACTTGGTTGATAGGCTGGACGTGTAAGCTCGGTAACGAGTTAAGCTAACCAGTACTAACGGACGAAGGTTTGGCCATCGATATCCCGCACTCACCCTTGACGCAAGTCGAGGTACTGTTGGAATTCGTGGTCTGAACTGAAACGAAGTGAAGATGAAGAAGTTCAGGTCAGCTTCAAAGAGAATGGAACCGCTAATTAAATAGACGGATCCTTCGGGATCTGACAACTACCAAACAACTTGTCATTCATACGGTGAAACATCCGTATGGATGGCTTTCTGGCGACCATATCGCAAAGGTTATACCTGTTCCCATCCCGAACACAGTAGTCAAGCTTTGTGAGTCGATGATAGTGCCTACCAGTGCGAAAGTAGATATTGCCAGATTTTAAAAAACCTTCTTGTGACGA
>NZ_SJPW01000002.1:570146-746262 GCF_007860125.1 Rubripirellula tenax | reverse complement strand
TTTTTGTTTTGCAACATCAGTGTGACGCGGGACGCCCTTGTTCTGAAACACCAATCCGAGGTTACGCAATGCCGCGAAACCGACGCACCTCAATCAACCGTCAAACTGCGCCCTGAAGAGACCACACCCTGTCAGTTGAGCGATAATTCGCTCGAAAATTCCCTGATGGTCGGCAAGTCCGTCACCAAACCCGACCAAGTCCGCTAGTCGAGAGAGCGACGCCAGTTTGACGGTTTCATCCTCGACAAGTCGGGCGATGGCTAACGCTTGCTCGATCCGATTCTGCTTGTGCAATTCTGTGATGGAATACAAAACCGGATGCCGGTCTGTGCCGCCCAGGTCCATGAACATCGAGTTTGTCTCGAGCAGAAGCGGGACGCCTGTCGAAAGCTCGACGGACAAATCATAGTGTTTCCCGTATGCCGCATCGAGCGCCAACTTTTTCTCATATCGAGTCCGGTCGTCATCGGCGAGCTGTGCAACCTTGGTTCGGTATCCAGGCAACCGCTGCTCGAATTCTTGCCAGGACATCAACGCATACTTGTGCATCGCCATGTCCCGGACTCTTACCTCAGCGAGGACGTCCTCCGGGCGAGCCTTCGCAATCTCGCCGGCAAATCGCCAGATCTTGTCCGGTTCATGAAGCCGATAGTAGCTGTATGCCAATTCGTGTTCGCAAATTCGCAGAACCTTCGGGTCCGTCAATCGCAGCCAGAATGCTTCGACGTGGTTACCGTGGCCATTTCCTGCCGCTCGCCCAACCGCCTTGTCTACTATGCTCGGCCGAGTTCCTTCGGGCTGGGCTTCAAGGAAGCCGAATGCCTGGTCAATTTGCCCCTTGGAAAGGTGATGAGTCATAATTGCGATGCGAACGTCGCCCTGTCTCGGCGGAAAATTTCGAAGAACCTCCGGTAGTTTTTCTCGATCGTTGAGACGATCCAGCACGCCCATGGCAAAGTCGAGGCGGTCGTGCTCCAGTGCGGTCTCACAGATCTCCGCCACCACCCTGTAGTAGAACTTCGGATCGAGTTTGCCATCGCGTGATTTTCCAAGCGGAGCCTTGGACAACCAATCGAGTGCTTCGTGGTACTCACCTGCTTCGGCCATTTCCCGCGCAAGTTGACTTAACCGGCCCCACTCTTCCAGTTCCACCGCACGAGTCATCCAGTCTCGCAGCGCGTCTGCATCCTGCGATGCTGTTTCTTGAGCCGTCGATTTACCGACATCCGCAACAAGATAGCAGCCCATGCCAGTGACGAAGATCAAGATCGCCGCGATTGCGAGCGGGCCAATTCCGGTTGTCTTTGAACGCGATCCGACAATACGAGCGATCCGATTGCTTAACGATCCTCCGTCGGCCGACATTGACAGCGTCATCGGCGTGGATGGTCCGCGGGCCTCCTCCAGCCATACCAGCAGTCGTGCGTAGCGAACTCCATCGCCAGTCATCTGGACGGCAATGTCGTCACAGCAAGCCTCGCGTTCGACACGCATCAAGTGCGAAGTCCACCACACCGCAGGATGATAAAAGAACACGGTTTCCATCAGCACTTGAAACACATTGACCAAATAATCGTGACGACGAACATGAGCTAACTCGTGAGCAATGACGGCCTCGAGTTGTTCGCTCGACAGGCCGCTGATTGCGCTGACAGGTAGAAGCACGAGTGGCTTGAGCCATCCGATCACCGTGGGCACGTCGACCATTGACGACTGACAGACTTCGATGGAACGGTGAACACCAAGTTTCTCCGCAACGCGTGAGGTGATGGCCGTGAGTTGTTCGGTGACCGGTGATTGCCCCGAAACCCGCAGCCTCCGAGTCGCTCGCCAACCAACGAGCAGCCGGATCGACAGTACTACGATCCCACACAGCCACACGGCAACGATGACGTTCATCCACGGGCGAACCAAATTTGGCACAGAAATCATCAAGCCAGCAAGCAGCGCTATGTTGGATGGAGACTCATCGAATTCGTCAGCGGAACGACGCATGCCGTCCGGTATGAATGTTAGCGTAACACCGGAGGGCTCGCGCCCTGCCGCTACGACGGGGCGTGCATCTACTCCAAATTCAACGGTATCGTTGGTAGCGAACTCACCCGAGACAGTCTCGCCCGTTCCAACGACAAACAACGTCGTAGTAGGAACCGCTACCATCGCTAACAGTGCGATCAGCATCAATCCGTACCGAAGATGCGGAGAACGCCCTCGCAGAAACCCCAACACAACGCCCAGGAGCACTGCAATGATGGCGAACTGCCAAACCGAATGAACCAGTGTCCAGCCAACTCGCTGAGCAAGTTCTGAAAGAATTGCTTCGTTCATGACTTGTCCTCCAACTGGTCCAGCATCTCGCGGATCTCTTGCAGTTCTTCCGCCGTTGCCTTTTTCGACGACAACGCGTGGAGCATCAAAGCTGCTGCTGATCCGTCATAGACTTTGTCGATCAAGTCACCCAGCATCCGCTTTTGAGTTCGCTGTTGAGGCGCGGCAGCACGATAAACTTGCGGCTTCGCGTCGTCATCACGCTTGAGCAATCCCTTATCCATCATCACCGATAGCATTTTCACGGTTGTTGAATACGTCGTTTGCTTAAACGCTTGCAGCGAATCATGAACGTGCCGAGCAATGCTCGGGCCATCGTTCCACAAGATACGCAAGATCTGCAGCTCAACCTCGGTCGGCTGTGAAGAAACGTGTCGAGCCATAACCAGAAAACCCTCCGCGTGCAAAGAAACCACCTGAATCTCATGACGAACGAATTCGCCACTCAGCCCAATGTTAGCGAACGAATTCGTCACGTCAAGGCAAAGAGGCCAGTTTTCCTGAGTCAAGCGAAAAGCCCGTGCTGTGCAGGTGCCAATTCCCTGACTGGGATCACCGGCACGTCGGCTGCGGCGACATCCTTCGCCACTGGGAGGTCTCCGTAGAGAACGTCGGAAAGAAAAGGTACGCGGAAAGAAAAGGTACGCGGACTCATTCCGATATTCGAGCTATGGCCCCTTTTTCGACTCACCGGCTGTCCGATCGCCGCGATTCCCAGGCGTGGGATCAGGTTGTGTCGATTCATGAAACGCTGGGAAGCGGAGGAAGTCTAGACGCAGAGCCAAGTCAGCGTCGACCGCAAGGAATCACGAGGACTCTACGGAAACCTGCTGGTCAAGGCATGTCAAACTCACCGGTTTTCAGGTTGTACTTCATTGAGACGGCTTTCGTATTGACCGAGTATTGTTCAACGGTGCCGTTTGCTGGAATGGTGCCATTGAACGAAACATTGCCGAGGAGATGCAGCACGTGTGATTCGCCTCCGTCAAACAATTCAACCTTGTCCGCCGAAAGCTTGGTGTCGCCAGTTTGTAACCTGACGTTACCAGTGAACTGCAAATCGTTGCCATAGGAAAGACTCTCAGACACGCCCCGAAAGCCATGTTCCTTCATCTCAAATCGCAACGGTGATCCCGTGATCCGCAGGCCATCCTCGCTAAGCGATAGTTCTTTGCCCTGTACTTTCAGCGCGGAATCGTCAAACGCGAAATCCAGTACGGTATCGGCTTGGAAATGCATCGTCTTTTGGGGCAAATTGAAAACAATCTCTCCGCTAGGACTCGCAATCAGCAGATCGTCATTGTCTTCTGACAGCGCAATGTTCTTTCCCTTGATCCGAACTTTCTCATCGCTGATCTCAAATTCAAATGTGCCTTCAAAATGTGGTGCCCAGCCGAACTTACGGATCGCCTTGGTAAGCTTCAGTGTGTCCTCGTCTGACATTCGGGGACCGTCAGCTTTGATCAGGACGGGTTCATCTTCCGCATCGCTTTCAGCATTTACTTCCGCAACGGCAGGGACAGTTGCATAGGGTTGTGCCTGGAAAAAGGTGATATCGCTGTTCACACCTGGCGAAATTGCGGATGCCGAAGCATCGGTATTGGCTTGCTGCTCGATCATTGACACTGGAGTCGCGGTCAGAATCACGAGCGACACAATCTCTGGGTCGCTCAAGTCTGGCATTGCGTACGCCAAACTATGGCCATGGGGCAAATCAGTTTTAGTGAGGAACTGCTGCCTGACCACTTTCGGCACTTGGACGCCGCAAGTCTTTCCACCGGATTGAAACGAGAATGTGGAGACGTTTTCAATCACCGATCGGTAACACCTGACGTTGAGATCAATGAATCGTTCGTCCATTTCGGGACACAGGGTCAATTCAACACCGCTTTTCTCGATTCGTATTTCGGCTTCTGGTGACTCGTTCGCTGGATTCTGTAATCCCACGACGAACGGACGCTGTGTCATGTCTGCAATGTTTCCTTCTTGGCCATTGAATAGCGTGACGCGCGGCGAGTGAAGCAGATTAGATCGAGCATCGCCTTGGACTTGCTCGACGAGCGATCGCAGTTCAGCGGGACTCAACAACACCATCAACACAGGTGTGCTCCCCGTGTCTTGCGGAATCAAAGCCCAATCCAATGGAAGCTTGCTGAATTTATCCGAGGCCATTGAAACGAACTTAGCATCCATGGTCACTTGATCCGTGAAACCATACTTCTCAATTCGCTCGAGTTCCCTCTTGACGCGATTGTGCGATGAATCGTCGCCTCGAACAATCACTCGATCACCGTCAACGATCACCCCGGTAGGGGCGACATGAGGAAGGTGCCTCGAAACATTTGCCAGAGAACTGGAAAGGATCGCGTCCGCCTGAGCGTCAGTGCATGCGTCTTCCTGCTTGATCTTCTCGATGGCTGGCTTCGCATCGTATGTTTTCACAAACTGCGGCGTGCTCGTTGGAATTGGCGTCCCAGGTCGTGGGGCTGGTTCGTTGGCAGACGCTTGCTGGACCTGCCAGGTCAAATCCTTCGGTGGGTACGGCGGGGCTTGATCGCCTGCGATGCTAAGGGCCGCACCGGGTAGCACACATGCGGCTCCGATCAACATCACGGGGACGACCCACCATGGTCGTTGTGCTTTTGCATTACTAGTGAGTTTCATAATTCGCTCCATCCTTTTCACAGTAAGTTCCACTGGCCGCACGCCCGGCAACGCCGGTGCAGAATGCAGCAAGTGTTTTCGTTCCAAAACAGACAGCAAGCTGCGTGCATACTCCGCCGGCTGGCAGTGCAAGCTGGCAACCGTCTCCTCATCGCAACTTTGCTCCGTCACGCGATCAAAAAGTCGCGACACCCAATACACCAGCGGGTGAAACCACCACAGGCAACAGGCTGTCGTTTGTAACAACGCCCACCACAGATCTCCTCGCCGAATATGTGTCAGTTCATGGGCGAGCAAGATTCGCAATTCGCTTTCAGTGCATTGCGATTCAAGGACGCGAGGTAGCAGGATTCTGGGCCGCAACAGTCCCACAACGGCTGGGCCGATCAGACTGTCGACCACTACCAAACGCACACGTCTGCGAAAGAACCAGCGACGTTGCGGTAACTCAGCCAATAGTTGATCAAGCGTCTCCAGCGTCGTTGAGGCTGGTTCGATACGTGAGTTCCTAACTTTGCGAAGAAACCACATCAATCTCGCTGCTGCGATCAGTAAACATAGGATTGCACTGATTGCCCACGCTCCAACGGCCCAACTAGGCCACTTGGTTTCCGACGTTGCCTTACTCTGGACAATTCCCCCAGGCAGAAGTGTTCGCCTTGAACTCTCGCTGGGTACTCGCTTTGATATCCACTCTGCATCGAACGGCGCGAATGCAGAGTGATTCGTTGACTGCGGGGCTGGTACATCGCTCGGTTGTCGTGGCGACTGAGCCAACGTTGCACCAGGGTCGAACGCCGATTCTTTCAGTGATCCAGCCCGCGTCATTACATAAACGTTCGATATCGTGCTTCGGGACTCAGTTGAGGACCGCAGCAAGCAGAACGGACTCAGCGGCAACGCAAACATTGGTGGCGTCAAACATTTCAGTAACACCAATCCCCACAGCGCATGCGCCAGATGCGGTCGATCTTTCGCAAAAAAGCGCGCCAATAGCAACACGCAAAGAATCAGGACGGTTACCTGAATGCACTGCTGAATCAGCAACTCCCAGATGTTCGGAGCGGAAACCGAAAACCATGCGTTCATGATTTGCCTCCGCTGTTTTCGAGGCGGTCGAGCAATTGGCGTAGCTCATCCAAGTCCTCCCGCTCGATACCGCGATCCTCGATCAAATGGCGGACCAGCGGCATCGAATCCCCACCAAACAGTCGATCGACTAGTTCATCCACCGTCTCGCGGATGACGGTCCGCGGTTTCGTCTTGGCCGAGTAAACTCTTGCTCGACCTTTCAGTTGACTGCTCGCGTATCCCTTGGCTTCCAATCGCCGCAGATACGTTTGCACGGTAGCAAGCTCAATGTCGCGCACGGATGCCAGCAACTCATGCACATCACGAACGCCCGCAGGCCCAATTTCCCACAGCACGCGAGCCACCTCCATTTCACCCTTTGACAACGCAGGTCGAGCAGCCATTTACCTCTCCGACAGATTTCTCTAGTACATTTGTACGCAATTTACTCGGTACAACTGTACTAGGTCAATGCCAGCTGAGGAAGAATGCCGATAAAGCCTATCGCAGTTTCAACGGTCGGTAATCATCTATACGCGTCGTCATGCAAGCGGATCTCGGATTCATGTGCGGCGGAAAGGACCAAAGTCTGCACCCACCGATAGATGTTTCGGGAATTCATGTGCGACGTCTCATTGCGAATTCCAAATATGGAGGGCCAGGGGCGGTCGTTTACTGGCCTTGTCACCTCAAAGTGCCCGATTCGCCTCCTGATCGCTTAGCGCGTGACCGCAAGACAGAGTTGTCCGCTCAGCTTGAGAGCATCCGAAACGAGCGCACTGCGGCAAGGGACAGGTAATACCACACGACGGGACAGAGCGAGAGAATCAGAAGCGAATGCAGAATTTGCGACCAGGAATACTTGCCGGCGAAGATGTTGGAAAAATCGAGATAGCTTGCGAACAAGATGAGTCCTGTTACCAGCAGCAACGGCGAAAGGACAGTCGGAAGTAAGATCATTCCGAATCGCGGTCGCCATCGCTCGCAGGGCACGGCAACCAAGGCAGCGAACAACAAATAGGCCGCTGGGGCAAACCCGAACCACCAGTTCTGCCAGCCCCATGTCGCAATCGGTCTTGTCAGGAACGGTGCCAAATGGATGGCACCGATTAGAACTGCGAATACCGCCAAAGAGATCGCTGCCACTCGGAACGAGCGAGGGATGTGCACCGAGGCGGCGTCTAAATTCGGCGGTGATTCGTAAAGGTTTTTCACCGTTACTGCTTCTTGCGGCGGTACACGATTGTTTCACCAGTGCGTTTCTCGCCGTCGAGATGTTTTGGCATCGTGTTGTAGTCGATGATCAGCAAATCGTGGTTCTTGTCGACTCCCTCCACATACGACACCTTACCGCCGTGAATGCCGACAAACGGTACGTCGGTGAACCAAAGAAACGTGTTGCCAAGGTGAGTGGAGACGATACAGCGATCGGTCGTGAATCCAAGCTCCTCGGCGTCCGCGATCCAGCGTCCGGAATTGCTGATCCCATGCCCCATCTCTTCAAGCCTTCCTGCACTGCCATCGTTTGAATCGGCGGCGTTGGTTGCCCGAACTCCCAGACTGAGTCGAAATGAAGAGGGATATGTGAAGCTCAACGCTCGCGAGTCTGCCGCGAATCCGAGTGCGGTGTGCAGGTCGTCCGCTACTTCCCAGTCGCCGTTCCAATGCGAATAGGAAGTCGGCGTGGCCCCGGAAATTTTTGATGCGGGAATGACCAGATCTTCGAGTTGAAGTCCTGCGTAATCCAGATTGATGATCACATTGAATTTCTCACCCGATCTCCGCGTGTCGTTCACGACCATCCAGTCCCAGTCGCCTTTCATCGCCTTGAAAGACACAGGAACAGTAATTGCTGGGCACTTCGCGAGTTTGTTCAGAAGTTCGTTGATTGCGGATGTGTCACCTGCAAATCGCAAGTTGATTCTTGCGTTGGTCCAACTTCCCTTTACGAACCGACAGTTTTCGCTTTTCAGCGCCGTTTCAATTTGCTTGCGAACGGGTTCGGGAATATCTGGCGAGAGACTCGCGTGCAGGCCGTCGATCGACGCAATGGGGACGACAATCGCAAAGGCCGTTTGTGAAAAGCACGCCAACAGGATCGCGCAGAAGTTCGCGGTGAGAACTTGTTTGATTCGGGACATCAAGGGTCTCCTTAGGCATAGCGATTTGCGAGTCAGCGACGTAGAAGGCTTTCCGAATTCCATCCGTTCTCCGGATGCCATTGTAACCAAATTCAGAACAAGCTTCCGTCTGGGCTTGTCCCGGCGGCGCAAACAACTGGCAGCTACCATCGCGGAATCAACGCGTCCCCTCGCTCATTCTTCCTTGGATCTCCGCTTCGGGCTTGCCCCGGCGGAATCAACGATTCCTGGAACCTTTTCGATTTTAAACCAGACAGTAGGGCGAGTCGCCTTTCTTCGCGACGGCAGGATACGATGCCTGAATCGGCTTCTTGGCTTCACCTGTCGAGGTGATTGGATCGCGAACAACCGCGTTGGATGCTCAATTGCGATCCTCGGTAGTTTGATCGTCACGAGGGCGATCGGTCGCATGAAATCTTGTCGATGCCGAGAAGTTGACGTGAAACAAGAGCTTGTCCTTGTAGATGAGCTGCGACGGTCCTCGGAAAATTCTCTCCTTTGCGTCCCAACCAAGAATCGAGTGGTACTCCCTCCCGTCGTGTCCTTTGCCGAATTCGCGATTCGGGATGCCGTTGGGATTGAAAAAGTGCTTGTAGCCAAAGTCATCGTTTTCGTACGGCGCACTGGTCCACGCCATCGACTTGATCGCGTGGATTTGAAACGCCAGCGGAAACCCGTCTTCGACCAAGTGGATTCTCTGCGTCTTCTCGAGCGGGCCGCGGGGTTCGAAGACATGGATGACAACAAACCACTGATCCTCGGTGCCAAGCGACAACAACTGAACGTCCTCAGAATTCACTCCATCGGCACCGAGATTGCCGCCAAACTTCGCTTCCAGAATCCCCTTCTTGTCGAACAGAAAGATCATCCCGGCGCCATGTTGACCGAACGGTTGTTCAACCTCGGGAGGAAATCGACGCGCGGCAACCGCAACGTAGTCTTTGCCGTGAGACCGAATTGCCTCCACGTCTTTGATACCCATGAAATTGGTAGGACCTCCCACTTTTTCGATGTGTGTTGTCCCGTCGCCATTGAGCCGCAGCAAGTGATTCAGCGCGGCAGCGGTCCGTTTGAACTGCAATTCAGACAACGCAGCCTCTTTGGCTGGAAGCGGCTGAATCAGTGGCTTCATCACCACATCATCAAGATCGGAAAGCGTCAATCGAAAGGGCTGCGACTCGTCATTCGTCATCGATTCGATCGCCGCACCGGGTGACGCACTGACGACCGTTCCTCGAGGCGTCGTCTCCCTTGAGATTGCCGACGGCTGGACCGTGGCCAGCAACATCGTGTACCAATTGTCGGTGAACACAACTCGCGGCGGCGACAAGTGTTCGATTCGCAGTCGACCATCGCTCAGTCGCTGAGCGACCTCAGCGGTCGTTTCAATTTCCATTCCTTCCGGTGGCGTCTCGTCGTGACGGAGTTGGCCGGTTTCCCGTGCATATTCCCTGGCGACATCTCCGGTCAGCTTGAGCAGGATCAGCGAGCCGACCGAGGGTGTGTCATCCTTGCCCTCAGTCTGCGAAGTGACGATGCTACCTGCCACCATGTCTGCTGCAGAATTGCTCTTTCCTTGTTCGCCAGCAATCGCATCTGGTTCCGCTTCTGAACGTTCAGTGTCTTTTGCTTCATCCAATGCCTTAGCGGCTGCTTCGCTCATTTTGAAGGCCATTTCGGCCTGCTCTCGTGCGTTTTTTTCGGACCGTTGTGCAGCTTCCGCTATTGGCCTCTCGGCGTGGGCCAATTCTTCGGTAGTGATGTTAACGACTGCCGAACCGCCTCGCTCCAACGAGACTTTCCCTCCGGCTTCAACCGAAACGCCAGAGAACTTTCCGGCGATTTCGATAACATAGTCGCCAGCGGAAATTCGAGTTGACTCGCTTCCGTGCGAGACCTTCAGTTCTTGCACGACTTCCTTACCCCGCATGACTCGAATGGGAATGTCATCAACTTCCGATTCGATCGTTAGCGTGCCTTTGTTCAGTTCCAGCACGATTAGGACGCCAGCAAAGATCAGCGAGAAGGCGAACGCTGCGGCGACGATGAGTTTACCGATTGGTGGGTAGCGGAAGTCGCCAAGACTTTCGGATGCGGGTTTTGTACTGCGAGAGCCGAAACTCTTGGCGAGTTCCGCTACGGGATTCGCCACGGCTTCGGGGAGCGGCGTTGTGGTTGGTTGCTGAACATGGGCTAGGCAGTCTTCGAGTAGATTGGCAACTTGTTCGGCGGAATCAAAACGGTCGTTGGGGAATTTGCAGTGCAGGCGAGCGACCAGTTGCTCGAACCATTCGGGAACTGACGCTTCGATTTCTCGTATGGGGCGTGTTGGCTCGTTGACGATGCGTTTGAGTACTTCAAAGCTGTGGTCGCCGCGAAAAGGTGGGCGGCCAGTGGCCATCGCATAAAGTACGCTACCGAGACTGAACAAATCGCTGCGGGCGTCGATCTGCCGAGCTTCGGCTTGTTCGGGTGACATGTACTGGGGCGTGCCTGCGATCACTCCCGTGCGAGTCACTGAAGCATCGTCGGCTGCGCGAGCCAAGCCGAAGTCGGTGATCGTAACACGTTCGACGCCTTGCTCCAGCAAGATATTGGCAGGTTTGATGTCGCGGTGAACCAGCCCCTGAGCGTGAGCGGCAGCGAGTCCCGATGCGATTTGCACACCGACCCGCAACGTCTGCTCGATGTTCAACGAGCCCTCGATGTCGATTCGTTTCTGCAATGAGATACCGCCGACGTAGGGCATCACCAAGAATGGCAAGCCGTGCCAGTCGTCGACCCGATGGATTGCGATCACGTTGTCGTGCCGAACCGCCGCTGCGGCCTGGGCTTCGCGAGCGAATCGCTTGCGTGCATTACCGTTCGTTGCCAAACGAGGCGCTAGCACTTTGATGGCGACATAACGGTTGAGCGACGACTCAAAACCCTTTAGCACAATCCCCATGCCACCATGACCGACGATACCGACAATCTCGTATCCCGCAAATCGACCTAACGACTGCGGATCGTCGGTTGGATCGAGCCAGCCACGTATCTCGCGAGAGAGCACGTCGGCCGTTTGTTGCTTGGTGATGGAATCCTGTTCGCCTGATAGCAGCGACGTGATTGCAGCGACCTGTTCTGGGCTGTCGTACTCGTCAGCAGCCAGCAGGTTTTGAGCTTCCTGCCATGACAAACGCGTTGGGCGGCAAGTTGGATTTGCTCGACACACGACTCGCACTCCGTCAAGTGCAGTTCCAGCACTTCGGCTTCGCTGCCGCCAAGCGTCCCTTGCAGAAACTGTTCCAATGCGTCGGGGTTGCATTGCGTTTGAAGCTGTTGTCGATTCATAATTGCGTCGCCATTTCTTCGTGATCGTATTGCCCAGCCACTTCTTGCAGTCGACGTAGAATCCGACTGCGAGCCGCGTAGACCGCGCCGGTCGAGAGCTGCAATTTTTCGGCTGCCTCGGGAACCGAGAGTTCGCCGAGCGTGGTCAGCCAGAACGCTTGCCAAGACGTGTCCTTGAATTCATCGCGAACCAGTTCGGCGGCTCGACGCAGCAGGCTGCGATGATGTTCCTGGTCGATCAAACGCTCAAGTTCGCTTGCTGGTCCTTCGATTGTTTGCGATTGCAGCAAAAACTCACTGCCGCCGCCCGCTGGCTCACGTCCCGACTTTCGCAACGTGCTAATCAATGCGTTTCGAGCGATCGCGTACAACCAACTTCGGAAGCCACCTTTGCTGTGATCCTTTCGCCACTCCGGCACCGCTTTGGCAACGGATACCATCACTCGCTGCGTCAGATCTTCGGCGTCGCAGTGCTGCCAGCCCGCTCGCCGAGCAACCCGATAGACCACTGGACGATAGATCGCATCAAACCGATCCCAAGCCGCACGATCCTCAGGATCGCGGACGCGAATCAGCAGACTCTCGCTCGTTTCAGGTGTTGGTGTCATCACTCGCATATTCCTCTACAAAAGAATACGCGACTCAGCCCCATTCTTTGACACAACGAGCAAAAACTTATGATTTAGCATGTGTATCGCCGTCTAGATATCCGAGGGCGACTTCCGCAGAAAGTGAAAACGACGATAGAGTCGCCAGCGTCGCGACGGACAGTGGCGAGCCCAGCGGAAGCGGATAGTGAGCGCGAATGCTTCCGTCCGGGCTTGTCCCGGCGGAGCAAACAACTGGAAGCTACTATCGCTCGCTCAACGCCCCCTCTCATATTCCTTTTTGGATCTCCGCTCCGGGCTTGCCCCGGCGGGATTAACGACTCTTGTCGTCATAAGCTTTGGACGCTCGCGGTTCGTCGCCGAAGATGGTTCGGGTTGTGCCTGACGTGATATCGCCAAGCTGCACGATGCCGGGACCGGAGGTGAGACCGCTGGAATCGCTGTAGCTGGCGGTGACTCGGCGGTCTGCAACTAGCATCAACTCCGGTTTCAGAAGTTGAGTTGGAATCTTCACAACAAGTATTGACTTACCATCGCGCTCGACGCGTTCGGTTTTGCTGGTCCAATATGCTCCTGGCTTGCCATTCTCGTCCGGCATGTGACCGCGGACGCGAAACGCACCGTAGTAGGCGATCGGTTGAGTCTTATCCGTGCGGCGGTCAACCCACTCGAAAGCGACTTCTGTGTGAGGCACTGCACGGATCGTGAGTTCTTGTGGCAGGGATGTCTTTGCGATCGTGAAGGATTGGCTGACGAAGACGGCCTGTACGTCGCGCGAGTTAGCCGTGCCAGGTAGTTGCTCTTTGCCATCACGCAAGCGAGCGTCTGGATGAATCGTCACGTTGCCTGCGGCCATAACCGGAAACTCAAAAATGCCGTCATCGCCGCTGATTGCCTTGCGACCTGAATGTGGCCCGTGCGGGCCAGTGGTTGTCAGATGAACGTTCGACAATCCATTGCCTTCTGCATCAACGACGCGACCACGCACGATGACGCCGGTCTCCAATTGCAAGTTACCCGCATGGAGAGCCATGTCCTCTGCGTCAGTTTTGTCCGAAACAATCAGGACGTTGCCTCGATTGTTGCCGCCATACTGAATTTCCAGTGGCAAGCACTTGGCCAGTCGCTGCGTAACGGCCTCGTCTTCACCAACTCCGATCTGCGGTCCGAACCCGAGTGCTGTCGTGCCAATTCGTAACCACGATCGCGAGCTGCTTGGTGGAACAGTCACGCGAAACCGCCCCGCATCGTCAGTGACGATCGTTCGACTCCAGTTCGGCCAGTCTCCGTGGTCAAACGAATAAAGCGTCAAATCCATGCCGAGCTTTTCTTTCCAAGACTGATCGTTGATATAAACGCCAGCAGCCAGCTTCACTCCGGCCGCTGGCTTCTTGTCTGGCCACAGCAACCGACCATCGACTTCGGTGCCTCGCCATAGCTTGACGATCGTCGGTTCTTCATCGTTCGCTGCGGTTTGCTCGTGCTTCGGCTTGCCATTCTTGTCAAGTTGAATCACTGTCACCGAAGGAGCCGACGAAAACCAGCCGCTCGGCACTTCAGCGATCCAAACCGATTCGTCTTCTGAAACGTCAACCTCAACAATACCATCCGCGTCACTGCTGTAGGGAAGCAGCTTTGCAGGCGAACCTTGCTTGAAAATACTTGCCGTACACTGAATGCCTTGAAGAGGCGTGCCGTTTTCGCCGTCCACAAGTTTGAATCGACGTGTGCGATTGTCGCTTTGGTTGGCTTCGTCTTCGGGTGGATCGGCGGGCTGGTTCGGTTTGGATTCGCGAATTTGCCAAACAGCCAAAGCCTCCTTGCGATCGGACTTGCCGGCAGCGAACCACGTACCATCGGCAGAGAATGCAGCCGCCGTTGCTTCGATCGGAAGCGTTCGCAGGCGTTCACCGGATTCTGTAGACCAGATCGAAATCATGCGTGGCTCGCCTTTTTCTGGAAACGTTCCGAGCAATGTGAACAACTTGCCGTCGGCGGAGAAAACAAATTGTGGATTGCTGTGGTAGCGGTACGGAGTGTCGATGTCTTGCAGTATCTCGCCTGTCTTCGAGTCAATCAGCTTGACGCCCAGCATGTCACAGATCGCGAACGATTTTCCGTCAGGTGAGAAGCCGGCGCTGGAAACCTGTTGGGTCGAGCTTATCTTGACCGACGGATCAGGATACTGTCGATTGGTATTGTCGTTTCGGAAGTCCAGCACGAGCTGCCCGCTCTCTACGTCCCAAAGACTTGACCCATACTGAGAACCGACGGTCGCCAATCGCTTACCGTCTCTCGTTAGCGCCAAGCTCCGAACAGAAACCCGGTGTTCCATCTTGACTTTCTGGATCACTCGCCCGCTGTTGGTATCCATCACAATCGCATGAGCATCCGGCATGGTTCCGCCGAGGGACACCGATTTTCCAAACGCGATTCGCGAAAGATCTGGAGTACCCGTCAAAGCTCCAAAGCGTACAGAGCCGCGTTCGTCGCTCTTGATGTCATCGGGAATGTGGTGGCACCAAACGATTTTTCCGTTCACTGCATCCCACACGCAAATCTCACCGTCCAGCAATCCGACCACGCGTTTACAGTCCTGAGACAACAGCAAGTTGCTCGCGTACCGCGTCCAGTCCGTCTGCCAATCCAGTTCGACTTCGTCTACTAACTTCTGATCGTTGAGGCTCCAGTTGCGAACCGTTACCCGCAGACCCTTCTGATCCGGTGCCGTTTCCCAAACAAGACTCGCCAGCTTTCGGCTATCAGCATGGAAAGCGACACTGCCGACGCGGCGGTGTTCCGGCAAACGGAACGTCTCTTTGGAAACCGCAGAGACGTCGGCTGAGGAATCCGGCGATTGCAGCACAATCGGCTTCCAGTCGGGGCCGGCCACGGAAAAAGGAACCCCCTCCGTGTTCAGTTCCAATCGCAAGTTCGGAATGTCCGCACGGTGTAGGGTCACGTCGAAGACGGCTTGATACCGGCCGCCCGCTGGCGTGAGCGTGGCGAGATAGTTTTGTTCTCCGGCTATTTGCTCAGCCTTCTTCAATGTGCCGACAACAAGAAATTGAGGCAGAGGCAACGATGTCGGTGATGCGTGATCGTCCGGATCCGCTGACAGCGACACCAGTTGATCGTCTCCTGTGATTCGAGCGACTTGGCCAGACGTCAGCTTCAGATGGATGTATCGAACTGGGCTATAGAAGTCTATAGGAAAGGCTCTTTGAAATTTGTCTTTTGAGCCAGCGAGGGCGGCCACGTTGAAGTTCCAGCCGTCGCCGGGATGAGGCAGTTCAACACTGCATTCGAGTGGCTGATCCGACACGTTGGCGACAAACAAGTCCGCTTCGACGTTCGAGCCGATTTCAAAGTGGGCCTGTTCGTGGGCCCAGCTTGCACCAAGCTGCAATCCCGCGACGTCTTGACCCCAATGAATATTGTTTTCAGGTAATACTGATTGCTTCGGGGATAATTCCCCGAGCAATGTGAACGGCAATGCCCCGCGATGCGGGATTTCGTGCGTCGTGTTCTTGTCTGTCTCGTCGGGGACATAGAATGCCGACCGCAGGTCTGCCGTGTATTGGCCAGGCGACAAGCCGGTGGTGTCGATGGATACGACGTGTTCGGTATCGACGAAGACTTCGCCGGGCTGGAGTGTCAACGTTGTTGTTCCTTCCTGACTCGCTAGCCCGACTCCGCTGATCCGGTTGTTACTATCGACCGATGGAAATTGCATCCCATCGTTCAGATAACAATCCAACGACTTGGTTTCGCCGGAGACGTTTGCCAACCGATACTCGACCATCAATGGGTCACCCGACTTCAGTCCGCCTTCGGGTAAGATCAGTCGCGCACCGGAGAGCAGACCGTCGCGATCGCCCCACATTGACCACTGAACGCCGTCGCCCAAACGATCTTTGGCGTCAGACGGCGGATCGGATTGACGCTCGAAAATCTCGGAAGGCAAATCCCAGGCAACCAATTTTGCAGGAGGCTTGCCGCTGTATTCGCCAACTAATCGCCGGCTATCGTCGCTGAATGCAGCGCCACGAACTTGGCCCTCGGTCGCGATCTGAAAAACAGGCCTGCCGCGAGTCCGCAAGTCCCACACGTGGACTCGATGGGGAATCATGAGTTTCGTCGGATCAACCATTACGTCGTTGCTGGCAACCAGGAATCGACCATCAGGTGAGATGTCGATCGTCTTTGCGATCAGTAACGAACCAACTTCGTTTTGAAGAGAAGCCACGATCTCTAACGTCCGCATGTCGCGAATCTGAATGTCCTGGCGGACATCAGGCCCTTCGGCAAGATACTGCCCATCCGCAGTGAACTTCAAGCAATCGATCTTGCGAGCAACGTGAATCGTTCTGACGGGGGCCTGATCGCGCCAACGCCAAAAATGCAAATCGTTCTGATCGGATACGACCAACCACTCACGGTCTGGACAAAAGGCAACCGCATCGACACGTTTGATGTCGACCGGCAACGTGGTTTCGACTTCGCCAGTTTCGACGCGGTAGACGCGAACGCCCTTTCGATCACCCAATAGGACAAAGGCACCACCGGACTCGATATCGACAGAAAAGGTATCGAGATCAGCGTACTCAGGTAACACGATCGTTTTGCCTACCTGCGTGAAGTCTGTCGTTTTCAGTACGCGAATCTCATGCCACGGCGAAACTCGTCCGCCATCTGAAACTGTCGTTGATGCCTCTCGTACGGAGACGTCCACGATGTACATTCGGTCGGACGATACTCGACGCACGACCGAACGCAGCGTATCATCATTGCTGACATCAGCGTATCGCGGGAACGACGTGCGCAATAGCGCTCCGGTTCCCAAATCAAAATCCCGAGTAGAGGAAAGGACTCGATCGGTTGTCACGACAACGTTGGATGTCGGGAAAACACCGAATGAACGATCGTGTTCCGTCAACTCCTGCTGCCAAACGGGTTCGGGCGTAAACGTCGAAGGCGCATCCTCTTCGTTTGCAGACTCGCCTTCCGCAGATTGCTGGCTCTGCCCCAAGGCAACGATCGATAGGCTCGCAAGCAAAACCGCAGTGAGCGTCACCCCAACGGTCCGTCGCGAAAGTCCAACTCGCGTTGATTGCTCCGCACTGATCAACCGCCGAATTCGATGCCCAAGTTGAGTCGTGTTGTTTCCGGCTGCTGACAATGTTCCCAGCGCCGATAATCGATTAGGATCATTCCCAATACAGAGTTCCGCCATCTGGAGTAACGCATTTGCGTAGGACAATGAACCCGTTGTTGCTGATGCTATGTCGTCACAACAGTTCTCTCGTTCGATGCTGATACGGCGACTGATCCACCAGGTCACCGGGTGAAAAAACAGCAGCGATTCAACAATACGTTGCAACAAGTTGACGAGCAGGTCGTATCGCCTGATGTGTGCCATTTCGTGGCTCAGGATCGCGGCAAGCTGATTCGGATCGAGTCCGCACAACAGGGCTGGAGGCAGTAGGATCATCGGCTTGACGATGCCGACAACCACCGGCACGGTGACTCTCTGGCACAGAGCGACAACCGGAACTCGCTTCAATCCAAGCCGTGACGAATGTTCAGCGATGACCTTCAACAGGTTGGAATCGGTAATCGGTTGATGCGTTCGCCGCAACCGCGAACAGCCAATGATCGACAATCCGAATCGCGTCAACATCAATGTGACGCCGAATGCGTAGGCGATCAGCAGATAGGGTGCAAACGATTGAATTCGCTGTGTCAATGAAAGTGTACGAACAGCCGGACTCGACGCTTCAAGCGGTTCCGCAACTGGCAACTCGGCTCTATACAACTCCGTTTCAGCGGGGCTTTCAAGCGGTGGCAGAACGGGAATCTCGCTACTTGTGAGTGATTCCGACCGCTCGTTCGTCGACACGACATCCACAACAGGCAACTCAATGGGATCGCCAGAGGCGAGAAAGACCGGACCATGCGATTGGTGAACCCACATGAATGTTGCGGCAACGCAAACCGGCAGAGAGAAGAACGCAAGGCAAGCGAACGTGTAACGAACGTTAGCGGAACGGAGCGAGTCGTCCGGTGTTGGCTCATTCGGCGCGGGGCACCGGAGGGCTCGCGCCCTACCGCTAACAAAATCGAATGCCTTTTCGGCATTGACAAGCACGACCGCGACGACGCACGCTTGCCATAAGAAATGACCGAACGTGAGCATCACTTGCAGCGACAGTTCGGACCAAGCAACAGTTGGAAAAATCATGACTTGGCCTCCCGCATCTTCTTGTTCAGCAACTTGCGCAGGCCTGCCAGTTCTTCTGCGTCTAGTTCCGCCACATCAAACAGACTCAGCATCACCGCTTCGGCCGAACCATCAAAGACGCGATCCACAAGATCCCCCAGCATCCCGCGAGAAACATGGTCTCGCCCGATCAACGGCGAGAACCGAAACGCCTTGCCCTGTGTCGGCTCCAGCTTTTCGACTTGCTCCTTATCCACCATCGTACCCAGCATCGTGATCACGGTGGTATGGGCTAGCTCACGCCCGCCTGCCGCCAGCGATTCACGCACCTCGCGAACCGTCATCGGCTCCGCGTCCCACAACACTTTCAGTATTTGAAGCTCCAACTCTGTTGGATACTCCGAATTCGGTCTCGCCATTGACTCATCTCCCGAGTTAAATTCTATTCAACTAGAGATTGCGGAAGTTACTAGCGGTAGTCAAGGGTAAATCTAGCGAAATAGAAATAAAGTTTGCGAAGGGAGGAGCGTCGTTTCGTCAAGCACTAGATCGGTTGGCTCCGCCGGGGCAAGCCCAGAACAGAGAGCTGGCGGCTTCATTATCTTCATTGACTACTGACGGCTATCCAACTTTGATTATTGCGACGTCGCCTCGTTGCCGAATTGCACATAGTGTTGTAGTTCCGGTGGAAGCGTTTTTCCGTTTCCGGTTACTCCATGGCTGCCGGGCCGAACGTACCAGTGGTAGCCGCCAGCAGTCCGATGGATTTCGATGCGAATGGGCGAGTTGTCTTTGGACCAGCCGAGCAGTGCCGGATAGGCTTCCGAATCGCTTTTCCAGATTTCATCGAAGCCTCGGTCGGTGCGAGTTTTCACGGCAGACCAGATGCGATCACGTTGGGTATCCGGCACGATCTTGCCCAGCTTTGACAAAAATTCGTTCGCCAGCCCGCTGCGGTCGTTGGCAAGATCGCCGATCTCGGCAACCAAGTGCCCGTCTGCTGCCAGCGAGTACTTCGTGCGATCGCGCTCATCGTCAATGTACTCGGTCCAAATCTCAGTCAACAAAGAGTCGACGGCAGTTCGAGTCTTGCCGTCCAGGTTCAGCGTGTTGGCGAATTCATGATGCAGACTAACCTTACTGGCTGATTCCCAAACCAGACAGTAAGGCGTGTCTACCGCTATCGCGACAGGCTTGATTGCCGAAGATGTATTGGTTGGCGCATCTGCATAGCTGGCTGCGTTGGGAGAAGACTTCATCTTGGCCGCATCTTCATCCCGTTCGACATTGAATTTGTCCGGCGTCCGTTCTTTACGATCGCCTATCGATGGGAAATTGGGTTCGTCTAAGGTTTCAGCAATGTCGACTGCAACCTCTCCGGTGCGCAACCCGCCGCCGTTTAGATCACTGACGACGTAGGACAGGAAGACCTTTTGGACGTCTTTCACGGTCAGGTAGGTTCTATTTGGGCTGATACTATCGAATTTTGGATCGGGAGTGATATAGCCGAGATCCAGTGGGTTGCCACGCTTACGGATTGGAGTCTCTCCGATTTGCGTGTTGATCGCACCGCCAACGACCATCTCTTTTCGGAGCTCGACCACGTCCAGTTCTTTGCCGCCGGCATCACGAGCGATCATGTTTTGATAGGAAAAGACGTTCGGCACGGTGGCAGAAATCGACTTGCCCGTAGTGCTGCGGTAGAGGAACTCCGTCTCAATTGGCGTTCCTACCTGATATGCCCGTTGCCCGGGAATCAGACGGAATCCTGCTTGCAGTCCCTGGTCGTTGGGTTTGCCCCAGTGGATCGCTGACGCCATGGCGGAGTTGACTGAAAGGTACTGCTGGCGAATCGTGAAGGCCATTGTCGATCCAGGCTTTGCGACTTGCGGCATGACGACCCGCACCGACCAGATTTTGAAGGAGTCTCCCGTTTCCGTTTTGAAATGAGGAAGCACCTCAATCTTTGCACCAGAGGGCAATTGATGTGTCAGTGCAATCTCTTGAAAGTTGGCGAACGTCTTGTTGTCGACTGGGGCTTCATCGCGTCGAGACTTCCAGTCAAGGATCGCTGCCAGAACTTCTTGCAGAGTGAGCGGCGGCTGACGCAGCCCGTCAACTTCGTTATGAGTTGCGTTGAACTCGGTGATTGCGGCCTGCAGCGGCGTCGCGGTTCCAATCGGATCCGGACGCCGAGGTCCGTGGAAGTTGACTGGCGCGGAAAAGAAACGTTGACGGACAACAATCGTCGTGCCGGAGTATTGACTCGCAAGTTCGATGGAGTAGACGCCAATCTCGCCATCACCCGTCTTGACCTGAGACTCACTTCCTTCGATTTTCCAGTGCTTTGGTAGCCATCCACCGATACCGATATCGGTCAGCACACCCATTGTTTCGACGGAGAGCTGCTTGTCGGTTTGCAGCTTCCACTGAGCGAAGCAGCGTAATTCTTCGACCGTGAGTGGAGGCTGTGGAGGCACGTCAAGATCAGCGGCTTGAATCCTATGATTGAAATGACGCACAAATCCCGCCAACGTATTCACTGGAATCGGTAAGCTGCTTCCGCCAGCGAACGGGTCATATGGTTGTGCGTATCCACGACCCGGTGCATAAGCAGGATTCGGCTGCACTGGGTTGGGCGTCTTCGCGGCCTGCGGTTCACGGACTCGATGAAGACGAGTCGTTGGAACATTGCTATAAGCGTCCGGCAACTTTTTTTCGTCTAAACCGAGATCACGCCGTTTCCAAAGCACAATCTTTGAGTCTTCTGGGATGGCTACCATTTGGCGGGATACCGCGACCGACCAGATCTCTCGAGTTGGTCGGTCGACGTGAGCCGGGATCTGATCGATCTTGGAAACATCCCAAACCAGCATGCCCTTTTGGCTACCGGTAACGACATGTTGTCCATCCGGCAGAAATGCCACGCAGTAGACGGGAGCCTTGTGAGCGGCCATCACACCAATCTGCTCGTGCGATGCGACATTCCACACACGAGCGGTTTTATCTTCGCTTGCCGACACCAGCACGCGATCGTCTGGAGAGAACGCGACGCTGCGAACTGCGTCATCGTGTCCATGCAATGTCGCAATCGGCTCGCCTGTCGATAGCTGCCACAAACGAATCGTGTTGTCAAAACTGGCCGAGGCCAGAGTTTTGCCATCCGACGCGAAACAGACATCGCGGACAAGATCGGAGTGGCCTGACATTCGGCGATGCAACTTTCCGCTTTGAACATCCCAAAGCTTGACCGCTTTGTCCCGACCGCCCGTCGCCAGCAGCTTGCCATCTGGCGAGAATGCGACGGCACAACAGAAAGTTGCCGTGTCACCACCATCCAGCACATGTTGAACTCTTTCTTCCTTCAAGTTCCAAATGACGATCTCGCCAGACTGCGGGCCATCAAAGTCTCCGCCCGCGATCGCGAGCAGTTTCCCGTCAGGAGAGAATGCGAGGTTCGCGGCCGCAACTGGGCGCTGGATCTTCGTTTGAAGTTTTCCGGTCGAAACATCCCAAATCTTGACGGTCTTCTCGCCAGTTGCTGAGGCGAGGGTTTCTGCATCGGGAGAGAATGCCACCGACCAGACTCCATTGACTTGCTTGCGATTTTCATTTGCTCCACGAATCGTCTTGTGCAATTCCCAACCGCCGCCTTTCGTCACGTCATTGACATCGACGTTCAGGTCCGGGAATTTGGGAGCCGTCTGATGGTGATGATGATGTGCGGTTATTTCATCGCTTGCGTTGTCCAAATGGGAATGGATGTCGGCTGGCACTAACGCAATCTTCACGACTTCGTCTTCACCTCGCGTCAGCGTGACCTTGCCACCCACGACGTTCACCCCATCCAACTCGCCATCAACTTCCACCACATAGTGACCTGCGGCGATACGAACAGATCTACCGGTCTTCGTGATGGTCAGTTTTAAGTAAAGCTCTCCGTTCTGCATGATCCGAATGGGGATGTCATCTACATCCGACTCAATCGTCAGCGTGCCCTTGTTCAGTTCCAGCACGATCAGTACGCCTGCAAAGATCAGTGAGAATGCGAAGGCTGCGGTCGCGACGAGTTTGCCGATCGGTGGGTAGCGAAAGTTGCCAAGACTTTCGGCGGAGTTCGTTTCGTCGGAACCGAAACTCTTGACGAGTTTCGCTACGGTGTCTGGCAGGGGCGTGGAGGTTGGTTGCTGTACATGAGCCAAACAGTCTTCGAGTAGTTCAGCGACTTCAGCGGCTGATTCGAATCGGTCGTCGGGTGATTTGGAAAGCAGCTTCATCACAATGCCTTCCAGCCATGCTGGCACACTGGAATCAATCGTTTGCAAACGTCGGGGCTGATCGTTGCCGATGCGATTCAGTACGCCCATGGTCGTTTCGGCACGGAAGGGGCTGCGGCCGGTGAGCATGAAGTACATCACACTGCCTAACGAAAACAAATCGCTGCGATGGTCGATCGTGTCGCCGTGAGCCTGTTCGGGCGACATGTACTGCGGCGTCCCTGCGATCACACCGCTGCGAGTCATGCTGGCGTCGTCGATCGCTCGGGCTAGGCCGAAGTCCGTGATCTGGACTCTCTCGATACCGTTTTCCAACAGGATGTTCGCTGGCTTGATGTCGCGATGGACAAGACCTTGAGCGTGCGCGGCGGCAAGCCCATCGGCGACCTGACTTGCGATGCGGATGACTTCGACAACTTGCAATGGACCTGAATCACCGACACGAGCTTCCAGGCTCTGACCTTCCACGACCGGCATCACCAGATAAGGCAATCCGTTATATTCATCGACGGTTTGAATCGGGACGACATGCGGATGGACCACGGCTGCGGCACTTTTTGCTTCACGCGAGAAACGCTTGCGAGCCGACGCACTGGTTGCCAGTTCGGGCGACAGAATCTTCACCGCACAATGTCGGTCCAGCGAAGTGTCGTAGCCCCGCATCACAACGCCCATTCCGCCACGACCTAGAAACTCCATGATCTCGAAGCGTGCGAAACGACCGAGCGATTCTGGATGTTCGGTGGGTTGCAGAAACGTGGCGTAAGCTTCCAGCTTGCGATTCCCAACGTCAACAGGCTGCCGGTCCACGTTACTCAGCAAGTCGCCCACGTCATCCCACGACAAACCTTTACGCGACAGGTCGTCGATCTGCTTCTGGCAGACTTCACAGGCCTCGACGTGCGAGCTGACCTCGCGTTCATCTTCGCTCAGTCGGTCGTGCAACAAACGATCGAGCGTTCGTTCGTCATAGTGAAATCTAGCAATCATCTTTCTTGTCCTCTTCGATTGAGTCACGTAGTGCAGCCTCACGCAGTCGGGTCATCACTCGGCATCTTGCCATCCGCACGGCACCTTCAGTTTTATCAAGCAGCTTGGCAACTTCCGCTATCGAAACGCGCTTGACTGCCGTCAACCAAAACGCGTCCCAGGTGGCTTCGCTAAACTGTGGCCTGACTTTCTCGGCAGCGGCCTGAAACTGGCAGCGTCTCAGTTCAAGATCGAACAGCGTCGCGGTCGGATCGGCGGGCTGGGGGATCTGTTGCAACCACGCCTGGACTGCCGAGTCGCCGCTGCCGATTGGACCTTTGCCACGCGACAAATGATTCACCACCAGATTGCGAGTGATCGTCCCCAACCAGCCGCGGAACGATCCACCGTGATCGAGATCGAAGTCGCCGATCTTTTGTCCGACAATCGCTAGCACCTCCTGAGCCAAGTCTTCCGCGTCGGCGTGCTGCAATCCTTTTGCCGATGCCACCCTGATGATCAAAGGCCGATAGATCGCAGCGAACTCATCCCAGGCTTCTCGCGAAGCGGTTTGGTTGAGGCTGGCAATCAGCGACGCTCGTGTTTCCGGACCTTGCAAAATGATGTCTCCCACTTACAACACACAACGGAGACGCCATTGTCACAGAAATTCGGCCAGTTTTCAGAAGATTCTCGTGAAGGGCGATATCGTGACGACAAGAACGCTTCCGACCAATGCGAGGCAGAAACAAAAGACTCCGTTCAAGCGACCGAAAATTGCCCACAATCACCTGACTGATACAGGGCCAGTTGCACTCCCTGGAGATCCGTCGCGGTGCAAAGGCGGCACCATGGTTCGTCGCAGAGTCGATGGGTATGCGGAACCACCAGCATTGAGTCGTTGGCTCCGCCGGGGCAAGCCCGGAGCGGAGGCCTAAAGATTCAGAATCAAGGATTATCTTTCGTGTTGGCTGTAGCGACCACTTGTTTGCTCCGCCGGGGCAAGCCCGGCGGAAGCGGGGAGGCGGATACTTAGCGCGAATGCTTCCGTCCGGGCTTGCCCCGGCGGAGCAAACAACTGGCAGCTACCATCGCTGACTCAACGCGTCCCTCTCCCTCGTTCATCCTTGGTTTTCCGCTTCGGGCTTGCCCCGGCGGGATCAACGACTCCGAGAGCCTTCACGATCCATAACTCCGATCGCTGATCTTGCACGAATAAACAGGAATTTCCGTAACACTTCAGCCGTCTGAAGTCAGTGGAACGCTTCCGTCGGGTACGTTCACTTGGAAGCAAGTCGAAATTCTCGCGGCGAGTAGGAGCCGTCCTTAAGAACCACCAGCAATGTTTCCGGCGTGGCAAATTCCGCGTCCCGGAGATTGGATCCTTGCGGTGCCTTAATGTTGATTTGATATCGGCCGGGCCAAAGCGATTCGTTGATTGTTGCAATTCCCATCATGTTCGTCGCGAAGGCAGCAAAACCGCCGTCTCCGCTATCTGGACCAATCAATGTCACTTCGACGGAAGCACCAACGACTGGCGACAAGTCTTTCGAGTCGAGAACGAGCATATCGACGGAATACCCCGACCGTCCAGTGTTTCGATCGTCGGTTTGGCCCGTTGCTACGGTCAGCCCTTCCGCCTCTGTTGATCCTGCCATTGCAACCGTTGGCAATAAGAGGGGCGAAGCTGCGGCGGCAGTTAGCACTTGCCGCCTCGTGGTATTCGTGTTCATCGAAAGTCCTTTTAGATCGAAATTGCTGGAGCGGAATGACGATTCGCGTCAGTTGTCAAACGGGCGAAGCTGAGTAGATGTTTTGGGGGACTCCTCGCCCACTTCATTCTTCAGTTCAATAATAGAACGCGAAATTTTCACTGCCAGTGGATGTGTCGGCGCGTGTGTTTTTAGCAAATCAGCCAATTGAGATTCGACTACCGCAAGTTGCTCGCGCAGTTTGTCGTTGGTAATCGGTTCTTCATTGCTTAGACGCGACTGGTCAATGAGTTCCGCAACGCGGGCGGGTTGCGACGCATCCTGTAACGAAGGAAACAGCTTGATTTGCTGTACGTTTCCTTCATCAGTCAGCTCAAGCACCCGACCTTGCCGAAGGTCGAATTCCTCACCGTTGATCGCTAAATCAAAAGGATCTGTAGACTCGCGATAGTATCCGAACGAACGATCTTTCCCTAGCCGAATGCTGCCACGATCTACCCAAGACATTCCTTGCGTATTATGCGTTCCACTGGATGAAGTTTGAAAGTTCCCAGCATAGAAAACGACATAGTGCACGTCGATTTCATCATGCCCCACCACAACAGAAGCAGTGTTGGTACCAATATGTGCGCCGGTGGGACTTGTCCGACGCACCTTGCTCTCCACGTTGTTGCTAACTGAGTTACCGACCGGTAACGGACTGAATCGCCCATCAATTACCCTAAACGCCATAAAGATCGCCAGGATAATTGCCAACGCCAGGCCCACTGAAAGAAACGCAGGCTTGTTTTGGCTCGGAACTAAGTTCATGCGATTTTGCATCGAATTCATCTCCATCGCTTTCGGCAAAGGAACGGTCGTTGGTTGCTGCACGTGGGCGAGGCAGTCTTCGAGCAGTTCGCCGACTTCCTCGGCGGAGTCGAATCGGTCGTCGGGGGATTTGGCGAGCAGCTTCCGCACGATCTGCTCCAACCACTCGGGAACGTCTGGATTGGTTTGTCGAATCGGGCGCGGCGTGTCGTCGGTGATGCGACGCAGTACCGCGTAGCTCGTTTCGCTGCGGAATGGTGGATGACCGGTGCAGAGGGCGTAGAGCACACAGCCGAGTCCAAACAGATCGCTGCGGGCGTCGATCGCTTCACCTCGGACCTGCTCAGGTGACATGTAGTGTGGCGTACCGGGATGGAAACCGCTTCGAGTCAGACTGGCGTCGTCGGTCGCTCGGGCGAGACCAAAGTCGGTAAGCAGCGCTCGGTCAACGCCTTCATCAAGCAGGATGTTCGATGGTTTGACGTCTCGGTGGATCAAACCTTGTGCATGCGCCGCGGCGAGTCCTTTGGCGGTCTGCATGCCGATCCGCAGTACTTCGCAAACATCAAGCGGCCCTTCGCGATCGAGCCGCTGTTGCAGCGAACCGCCTGCGATGTACTTCATCACCAGGAACGGATGCTCGTCGTCAGTTTCGACGTTGTGAATCGGCACAACGTGATCATCGACGACCGCTGCCGCGGCGCGAGCCTCGCGAGCGAACCGATTCCGCGCCGAACCGCTGCTAGCCAAATACGGAGCCAGCAACTTCACGGCGACGGGACGATTCAGTTCCGTGTCGTAGGCTTTGAATACCACGCCCATCCCACCACTGCCGATCAAACGCTCGACATCGTACCGGCCAATCCGGCCCAGCATCTCGGGATGACTGGCGGCGGATAGAAGCGACTTTGCCATGGCGTCGTTCCAGGCAATGGGACGTTTCCAACGCTCACGTGCTTCCAGCGACTCGGCAACGATCGCGTCTCTAGAATTGTCCATTGATAGCCAATGCCGCGTCTCATCCCATTGTTCATCGCTAGCGACCAGCCCAGACAAGCGGCTTTGGCAATGCGCACAAGTTTCAAGGTGCGAGGCAATGTCAGGATTATGTGTGTCGATGTCGTCCTCAGCATCAAGTAGGTCATCGAAAGTGATGCTTTCACATTTCATCATTGGATATCTCCTCAAAGGATTTGACTGCGGACTGCAATCGCTTCATCACTCGGCTACGAGCGATGTAGACACTGCCGGGACTGACACCAAGTTGCGCTGCGACCGCTTCGATCGGTTCACCGTGAACGGCAGTGCGGTGGAACGCTTTCCAAGTCGTATCGCTGACTTGCGATTGAACCCTATCGGAAGCCCGTGCAAATATCTCGCGACGAACTTCTATATCGAATTGGCTCGACACGTCTTCTGCCGCTTCGACTTCATTAAATTGCCGAGTCGCCTCGTCACCACCGTCTGCCCAGGGTCGATGCTTGCGACGTGTCAGAAAATCAATCGCTGTGTTGCGAGCGATCCGATACAACCAAGCTCGAAAAGGTCCTCGGTCCTCGCGGACGATCCAGTCTTTGACCGACTGGGCCACCGCTGAGAGCACTTCTTGAACCACGTCGTCAGCGTCTGCCGCTTGCAACCCAAGCCGCCGTGCCGATCGGTAGACGACGGGAGCGTAGACTTCTGCGAACTCATCCCAAGCCGCGATGTCGGCCGCATCCTGCAATCGCAGGATCAAGCTGGCTCGCGTTTCGGGTGGACTGGCAGTCATCTGACTTCCGATTGGGGCAAGGCTTCGAGCACTTCGGCACTCCTCTACGAAGAAGACTCACCACCCTCGACGATCTTTCACGCAATTGCACGAATTTCATGGAAATTCAAAAAAACCGAGGAAACCGAGGTTTGTAGGCGAACATGCGAATTTTCTTCGATCATTCGTCAACCGTCTCAAGCAATACGCAGAGCAAAGCTACCGAGAGTAATCTGACGGATTAACTAAGTTGCCGTTCATCACGAACATGAATACGTATGATGGAAATGCTGGATCGTCATCACCATGCGTCTTGACTTTCTCTAAGAGAATGTCATTGCGAATGTCTCCGGGCGGTTGGACCTTTTCGGTGAGATCGAGCACGAGTAGGACACTTGTTTGCTTCGCTTCAACACCGGCATACTGCACCGGCTGCTTCGTGTACTTTTTCTTCAGGTGGTTCCGGTCACCATTTTTCTTTTCGACCTTCAGCTCGACAGTCACGTCACGGAACTTGATGTCCGTTTCACCGCCAGCCTGGTCGGTCGCCTCATGCACCTCCTGCCCCATTTCGGGTTGCATCCGTAGGTCACGTAAGACCTGTGTTTGAAACTCGCTTTCCCTCACGTCCTGCCTGCCCTTGTAGATAGCTTCTTGTGCATAGGCCGCCAACAACCGCGTCAAACCCTGGAGCACGACAAGAAGATTTGACAACTCGTCCTGTACTGAAGGATGTTCTGTCACAAGACGCGTGACCAACTCTGAGATGTGCTGATCGAGACTCCGATTGCCAGTCATCAGTGGATTCATCGCGGCATCGACAACCCTCAAACGCAGTTCATCGTGCCCGATGACGGAGGTTTCGCGAAGTTCGCCGTCTATGGTCACGAAGGCTGCACGCACTCGGAAGACCAGATCTTCCATTAACGAACTCTGCGACGAGTTGAACTTGAGTTGGCCTTGCAATTCTGCGTTCAATGCTTGACCTTCTGTCACTTCTGGCGGATCAGCCAGGAATTCTGAAACAGCAAATTCACTCCCAGGGACGGTTGTCAAAAGGTCTATCCTGAGTCGAACGGCATTGTCCGGCCATGCCCGCCCCCGAACTCGGAAGACAACCGAGTACATCACTTGGGGTTTGATAATCTGGGGGCTGGCCACGGCAGCTTTATCCAGGAATGCGATGACTCTCAGCAATGGAGTCGTGGCAGGGGCCGCAGATTTCGACTCTCCGCTTGTGGATTCAAACGACTGCGGATTCTTCGTTGCCGAGTAGACGGTTGGGAGGGGAAGTGCAAGCAGAAGCTCGACTAAGTCATCCTCATCAATGTCAATAGACGCCTGTAGTCTCGATTTCGCGTGCGTCAGACTTGCTGTATTCGGGATGCGGGACTTGGACAGATTTCGCGTGAAGACCCGATTCAAGACTTCAATTTGCTTCGTGATGACAGGTAGCTCGTCTGAGCCATCTTTTGCAGCCTGAGTGCATTTGTGGATCGCCAGTAGCAATCGCAATGCGTCCGTCGCGAGGCCCCACGCATCGGAGGATCTACTATTGCGCTCGCCATCGGCTACCGTCTCGAACCTCTCAACCATCCCCTTGAACTGGCCGGAATCTATCTTCTCGATCAAATAGTCACTTGTAATGATCGAACGCATTTCACGAAGCACGGACATAGAGGCTTCTGCATTCGTCAGGCTGTAGGAATGACTTTTCATCGGACAACCTTCATCCGTGAAAATTCCTCTGCCGCAGCGTCGCAGTCGTCAACCGCGAGATGCTTGTTACCGTTTGCTACGTGCAACAGGTTCTCTATTAACCCTCGCAAGCCTTCGTTTCTCGGCTCATCAGCGATGTTCTCGAACGCAGTAGCGAGTACCCTTGCTTCCGAGTCATGCAAGCCCGCGTTCGCGAAAACAGCCGCGAAGTGAATCGAATCCCAGGGATCGCGCTGCGCGAGTTCTTGAGCGGCTTGCAGGAGATCTGATTTGCAGGCGACCACGTCACCTTCGCCCAATTCGTTTAGCCATTCAAACCCCTGCGCACGGCGGCGATCCTGGCTGTAGCGATCACGACCGTAGCATGCCAAAAAAATTGAAACGAATTTGGCAACTCGATTGGACATGGAACCATCCGGCCTAAAACGTCGGACGATTTGCTCGACAACCTTCGCGTCGTATAGCCTCTCACCTATTGGGATAACGGTCTCCAATTGCCGTACCGCAAACGGCTCAAGCCAAGATCGTCCGGCAATCAGCGACAGCATCGTCTCACAGATCTCGGCGACTTGGTGCGGTTTGTTGGCATAGGCACGTAGATGCCCAGGCAGAATCTGAGCGACTTCGATTGCTTGCTGATCATTGAACCAACTTGAGTTCCGTCTCACCGCTTGCAGCGCTGCTTGATGAACAACTTGCAAGCTATCCTTCAGGTGAACCGTGATGACATCGACGAGGTTGCTGGGAGGTTTTGAGTTTGAGTAAGAAAATGCCGCGACGACTGATTCAATCGCAGCCGCTCGTACCGTACCAGAGGAATAGTCCATGAGGCCTTTCATCAGGTATGGCAGAGTCTTTGACCGAAGCAAGAAATCTTTCCCGATCTGACCAAGGAAGTGAAAACAGGCTGCTTTGAATGAATTGCTGACTACCGGGAAAACTTGGGCTAGGCATCCAGATATTGAATCGAACGATTCTCCAGGCATTTCTTCACAGAGTTCCCCGATTGCTGATCGCAACCTCGATTTGAAGAAGTGCCAATCTTGAGCCGCTGAGTAATTTTTTAGAGCACGTTGCTGCGCGTTCTCCGGTGGTTCATCCGGTAAGGCGATTGGCTTTAGCGGATCTGGAGGGTTTGTTTCGTCACAGATCATCGCGAAATAACCGAGTAGCAGATCAAAATGCTTGTAAGCTTCGCTGGCGAAGTTGTTACATGCGATCTCAAGTGCTTCCAGCACTTCAACCCGAATCGACAAGTCTAGCGTGGAATCTTGGACCCAACTGATGATACGTTTCAAAGCGATGGTCTTCGCCGCTATCGAGTGTTTGTCAGGTCCTGAAGCTTCCTGATCGTCGCTCAGAAAGAGTCCTCGATAGACCTGCACGATATCTTCACAGACGGCTGGACGCTGCGATTCCATACATTCGCAGAGCACGCTGTCCACCGATTCCGGACGATGGCGAAAAGCGGATTCCAGGATTTGAGTGATGATGCTCGACGGTCTATCTTGACCGTCGCGTTCTTGTCGTTGCAGGGCACCTACAAGAGCGTTTAGTAGTTCGATGGCGATTTCGGGCCGTTGCGCCTGGATGGATTGGATCGCGCCGCAAACATTGCGGCGACGCGTGTCGTTGTCGACATCTAGTGCAGCAATTGCCAGTTCTACGAACCGTGCGGGGCGTTCGTCTAAACATCGAATCATCACTTTCGTTGACCATGAATAGTCGGCGTGGTCGTGATAGACGGCTAGGAAATGATGGTTTTGTGAATTCAATAGGTTCTTGATCGCCTTGCCGCTAAGTGGACACGAATCGTCTCCAGACGATTTCAAGAGAATCTCACTTGATCGCTCAACCTGCCTATGTTGCTCGATGTTGAGAGTAGCCATCTGGACAAAGCGATCCGACATTGAATCGACGTGCTTGGCCAGCTCGGAAGCAATAGGCAAAAACTGTTCTGCAAAGTCGTCCATGCCCGAAAGATCAACTACCAATTCGACCGCTGGTGTCGGGAACAAATCGCTAGCGATTTCCGCAGATTCTGCGAGGCGTTCTAGCGGCTCGTCTTGAGCGGCGACTCCGCTATCGAGTACGGTTTCGAGGTAGGAGAGAATCTGTCTCGACTTCGCGTCGGTCTCGGCACGGATCTTTGTGGTTTGTTCTCGGAACTTGGTCTTAAGACGCTCAATCTCTTCCGCATGGCGACGATTCTCTTCGCCTTGCTTGTCTTTCTGCTCTTGGAATTTTTGGATTTGACTTTCGCCGAACGTTGTGTCGCCGTTCGGTGTGTGATAACTGCAATTCACGCAATGCTCGACAAGAAATCGAGAACATGACCAGCTTAGATGCATTCCCTCACTTTCTCCTCCTGAGATTTTGGGGCATCCAACCCGAAATGAAGCGATCGGGAGGCCAGTCGTCTCCGCGTACATTCCGAAGCTTGTACGTTTCATTTCAAAGTGCGAGCACCACTTTGACATGCCTTCGAGCCAACGTTGGTTTTCCTGACCAATTTGGATCAGGTGATCGAGACGCTCTTCCTCTGATTCGTCGTGCCGTTTCATTTCAACAATCGCTACTGAACTGGATTTGATGCAGGTTCTGCATCATAGCATTGAGAACTGAATCCAGTCGTTGCCACGAAACAACTCAAGTAGCCAAAGGTTTGAAACTAGACGCAGGGCGAGTTCTGTGAGCGTCGAATCTGACTATGGAAACTCTGCCTCAACAATTTGTAAGAGGTCCGCAACAATATCGCTTTGCAATTCGTCGGTCATCAAGTGGCCGTAGCGGACTTCTCCTGCGAGATGCCGACGCTGTTCAAGGTGCGCGACTCGCTCGGCAACCGTTGTGTCCCAGAGCCACTTTGTTACGGATTCACGGTACTCGTTCAACGTGCGATAGGCGGGGTACGCGTATTGATTGTTTACGAAATGCTGTTCGAGCTTCGGATGATCGTCAATTAAGTCGTTTATCATTCGCAAGACAATGAATGCCGAAATGTCGTCCCCTCCGGCACCAAAGTTCCGGTCAATGTCCCATTCGTGCGGCTCGAAATCACTGTTCAGATCATTCTTGCCTAACGCGACATACAGATCGTCGTAGGTATCCAGTCCAAACAGCAACAATGCCTTGTCGCTATGGTGGTTACCAAGGTGTTCGTAACTTCCGTTCGCGAATTCCTGATCGACAAAGGCACGTAGCTTTTCTTTTGCCTGCGTCACGCGCACACGGTAGATAGGTGAAACCGATTCCAAAAAATCAGGTTGATCCAAGAATAGGTACGCAAGCACAAGCTTTGTCTTGTTCGGATTCCGCGACATCGTGGACCAGATGCTTTCGACATGCCTGGCTGAGATCGCATCGTTGGGAAGATCAGGGCTTGGCACATCTCGATATGCTGGAATATCAAAGTGTTCGTTCTCCTGCCAGCTTCGTTTCGGCACACCATCCGGAGTTCGCCAGTCGAGTAGCTTCAGTCTTTGATTGCCACCCCGTGGATTCAATGCCTCCGTTAGCCTGCGAGCTTGCCGTTCGGTTAGCCTCTGACCTGCGTTATCCGCAAAGACGCCTGGCCAGACCGGGTAGTCTCCCCAAATCGGCCGGCTGTTCGGTCCATGGCAACCAGTGCATGACTCGTTCGATGGCAGCTTCTGACGGTAATCAACGTTCGCCCGCTCGCTAAGCTGACTGAGTCCATCCGGGAATCGCACGAGATCGAGTCGCCATGTTTTGTCATCCTGAAACTCCAACATCTCGACATCGTTGTAGGCGCGACTCTTGTGGTTTGTCGCAATCGTCATAAAGAACCGACCGTCCGGCAGGAACATGATGATGCGTGGGAAAAGCGCGGAGGAAGGCCGTTGCCGTGACCGCGAGTGTTCGACAAGAGTAAACGTTTTCCGCATCACAGGAGGCAACACAGCCATGAGATCTTCGACGCTACGAACGTCATTCTGAATTACATAAGACTGCACCTCGTCGATGGTCATTTGATCGACCGTCAACTGCGATTTTACGTCCGCGCCAACGGTGACACAGGCCAAGACTGTGGGCAGCAATGCTACGAAGGCTCGATTCATCGTTTCTACTCTGTTGGTAACGTGATTGTTGCTATGGGCGGTTAAGCATGGACGCAAACCGTCGGTGAAACCCTTGCGGAGATGCTACAGGTCGATTGAAAACGAACTTCCTTTCAAGAAGAAGCTCTTGAGCTTGGTCGGATTTCTCGACTCAGCAGTCTGTAGGATCTTTTCAACTTTCTTCATGTGGGGTTCATAGTTGGGCTTGGCAACATCGGATGAGCAATTGAACCAAAGCTTGAACGGATTGTCCGTTTCCGGATTCGTGCTCCGTTGGCTCGAACGTCCGATTCTTGAATCCAATACTGCATCGACAACGGCTGGCTCTGGATTACCACTAGCTCCATTTCCGCAGAAAACGTAGTGGTCAGCTGTTACTCGTTTGCCAAAGTCGTGGTGCCAATTGTGCTCGCTGCCATGATGCTGAACTTTCAGAATATCAACGTGCAGCCCTTCGCCTTCCGCAACGATTCCCGTCGACTCAAGTCCATCGAGTATGTCCTGCCAATGACCATCGCCGGTGAGAAGCACGCTCTTACCGTCTTCTTCCAGGTAAAACATAAGTGATGCGAGATTTGGTAATGACACATCATTCCGATCTCCAAGATGAGACGCTTGTGCGAGTAGCACACTGAGCGTCTCATCGACTGCTGACGCATGAAGCCGATCTTCGTCTCGCGTCTGGTCGCGGCGAATCTTTGCAATAGCACGCTGTCCTTTCCTTGAGCGCAGCCAGTCGTTCCATTCGTCGCGAAGCTTGTCGAGTTCCTCGGAGAAGGGCCCGATCACGGTGAAGTTCATGCCGCCAACCTTGATCGCCTCTGGCGGGTCCGTAACGAACATCAGACCGTGGTTGAATTCAGGATTTACGGGCACTCCCAGTTGCCGTGTCCCGAGTCGTCGCGACAACTTGACCGCCTCCGCCTTCGAGTGCGCGATTTCTGCATAGTTCGCCGCAGCTTCTCTCGCGAAGTCTTTTGGGATCAGCGTAAGAGCCCGAGCCTGTGCCGCTAACATGTCTTCGATTTCGTCAGCGTTCTTACCGACCTGATCGTGGAACGCATTATTCCAAACCTGTTTGAACTCGGGAGGCCGCAACGACTGGGGCTTTCTGGCACGAGTGTTTCCCGATTTTTTCTGAAAATCGAAAGTCTTCCATGCTACGAGGTCATCAGCCATCTTCAAGATGCCGGCGATATGGTCCTGGTCGATATGAGAGACATAGACAACGTCGATCGATTCCCCGTCTTTCTCAATTCGGCTCAATGATGGCGCGACGTGATCAGAGAACGAACCTCGCATTCCACCATCCGCCAGAACTCGTTTTCCGTCTGCCCCCGTGATGAGCAAACAGTCTCCCTTATCTGATTGAAACACTTGGATTTTCATGTCAAGTCCTCCACATCGGCCAGTTGTCGAACTTCCTCAGTGCATGCCAGCGGGTCAATCACTCCAAAACCGGCGTCATCGCGCCAACTGAAATCGTTGTTGGGCAACGGACGACCAGTTCTCTGTAGGATTCCCCGAATTTGTGACGCGGTAAGAAGTGGGTTTTCGGCGAGCATTAGCCCCGCGACGCCACAAACGAAGGGGCTCGCCATACTTGTGCCCGTCATTCCGATCCACTCTTCGTCGTCGTCAAAGTTAAATCCAAACGCGGCGACGATGTCGGTTCCTGACGCCGCTATGTCAGGCTTTAATCGTCCGTCGCGAGTTGGCCCTTGGCTGCTTGAGATGTTGATTCGCTGACGCGCTTCGTCCAAATTCGCAACGGATAGTACCTGCTCACCACAACCCAATGAACTGACTGAGGAGTTATCGACATTGGAAACTTCGTCGAAGAATGAGGGAAACCTCCAGGCAGTGGCTTGCCCAATTGGGCCGATCTTCCGTGGGTCGTCTCGTTCAATCCATCCATGGTAGTGTCCGTCACGAACGTCGAGGCCATGAAGCCGAATCCGCCACCTTCCCGGTGTGATTCCCACGATCTCTCCCGTTCCGAAGAATGGCGTCAAATAGACGCCGATGTAGTTCGCACCGTTGGCTGGATAATAAATCTCGTTGTAGATGCTCAGCATTGTTTTGTCGGACAGTTGTCTGTTTTCGATGAACTGGCCTGGTTCGATAGGGCCAATCCAATCGCCTCCTGGCGGCAGTACGGAAACAGCGAAACGATCTGACGGACCGTACCAAATTTCGAGTTCATTCTCTGAAACATCAATTGCGCCGTTTCCTACAACGATCCAATCGATGTCATTCACCAGACCCTTTGCAGCAATGCGACCGCTGGTGTGGATGCGACCCATCACGTAGCCAACATCATCAGGTTCCTCCGCAGATTCTTGACCTGCGTTTCCTGCGGCGACGGTCACACATCTACCAGCGGACGCGAGTGCGTGCTCAAGCCACCGCGAGACGGCGCTTGATCCATCGTGTGCATGGCCATTCGTTCCCAGCGAGATATTGATGCTTACTGGCAAATGGTCAAGATTTTGATCCTTTTTGATTTCCTCACTCAATTGCAGGATGTAGTCAACAGCATGAGCAATGCGAGTTGAATCGTAGAACGACTTCCTTCGGTCTTGATCCGATTTGGGGAGGTCGATCAACACACCGGCGAGAAAGGCATCACGGCAAACGCCCCGATTGCCAGCCGCGATACTTGCTACATGTGTTCCATGCGAGGCATGCTGCATGCTGGACTGAGGCTCCAAGATTGTGCTGGCGATACCTTCTGTCTCACTCGCATCAATGGCAGCATCCATTTGCTCCTTTGTTATCTCAGAACCAAAGTCAAATCCTTTAGGGTTCGGACGATTATCGCCGCCCTGATCCCAGATTCGTAGAAATCGCGTGCCACCGTCGTCATCCAGAAAATCGGAATGAGCAAAATCGAACCCTCCCACATCGATGACCCCAATTAGGACATTCTTGCCTCCGTTTCTGCCGAACTTGCGAGAAGACAATTTGGGTGCGGAAACCGTTCCTGTTGAAATCTGAGGATGTGGGTGCTTCAGTGCCTCGCCCAGTTCAATGCGGACAACACACTCGCGCTCGGCGAGCTCTGGGAGTTCCGATACAGGCACTTCGAGCATCGCCAGTCGACCTCGCTCTCCCGTGACGGAGTTCGTTGGCATGGGAGAACCGTTTGACGACTCTTGCTCAATAAAGACACTCACTCGCACGTCATCTTCGAGCTGAGCCTGCTTGCCGCGTTCAAGCGGATTGGTTGCATCGCGTGCCGAAATTGCACAAGTCGATATCTGTTGATTCGGTGCTTCCACAAAGCTCTTGAAGTCAAATTTCGCCGTCATTTGCAAAGCAGGTTCAAAATCAGCTCGTACTTCATTTACCTTGGAACTGCCGTTTGCGATCATTCTCAATTTCGGATTGATCTTTCGGAATCCGCTTCCAAGAAGCGGCTTGCTCTTAGCCATGACTCACCTGCGAAAGTATGAAGACGACGTGCTGTGTTCGTTCCAAGTAGAATCGTTAGTCGCCCCGGCTGACTGGAAAGTACTTTTGTCCATCAATTATCATCGGCTCGTCAAACTGCTCCCTGTTCTTTTCAAGCTCTAGAACACGTTTAGAAGACGCCGCAATGTTGTTCGCTACTTGAGCCTGCTCTAGTGCATTCGCCAATGCCGCAAAATCGGCGTTCTTGGATTGCTTTTGATTGAGAATTCCAAAGGCGATTTGCAAGGAATAGTCCGTGCTTATTGCCCCAGTGTCGAACGGTTCGCCGGCGGGAACGTTTCGGAACCAGCGAAGACGTTCAGTCTCCGATGCACTACTCGGAAACGTCATCGGGGATGACGTAGGGATTTGAGCGGTAGCGTGACACGATAGGCATGATGAAATTGGGTTGTCGACCGGTCCGTTCATTCGACCCGCGTAGCCATAGTGTTGGAGAGTGACGTTCGGGTTCAACCAAGTTTCGACGAGAGGCGTTCCAGCAACGGACGCAGGAGTCGCTGTTGGGTCATTTCCCCACTGTAATCCAACGGGACGCATCTTCTCAAATCCGTTGTTTCCGCTGTGATCGTTGCTATAGACAAATGTCCCAAAGACCCAGCCAGTCGTGTCATCGGCGCGGCTGTCTCGGATCGCAACATCAATTTGAAGAAGCTTCATCATTCGAGGCTCCCGCTCTGAAGTGCTTAAGTTCTTCTTCACGTTTGCCTCCCACTCAAACGCATTCTCCAGAAACGGCACTTCGTCAACGGTTGCTGCCGTAAAAAGCAGTTTCGCAGTTACCGTTCCAACGGGAAACAAAGCGTTGGTCGCATCGGGGTTGTCAGGGTCGTTCCAAACCTGCCCAATCGTGTATCCACCCAGTGCGTTGTAGAACCCAACTGCCCAGTTTTGAAATCGCGAGTCTTGCGTTGGTGCCAGTTCATGCGGACGCGATGTTCGTTCTTGCGTCAGGCCATGAATAAACTCTCTTCCCCGCGGCCCCCAGTGCATCCAAGGCGCGTGATACCATTTACGCACCGCGTTGTCTTGGATGCGCCAATCTACAGCAGTGTTTCCTGCGACGACGTAGCCCAGTACGGCGTCCAAGTAGTCACCGGGTTCAGTCTTAAAATCGATGTCGTTCCATGGATATTCTTCGGGCGACGGCAAGGATGTCGGATAGTCCTGGCTCAGCTCGAAGACAGGTCCGGTCCAGCCTTCAGGTGGCAATTCATGCGCATTAGGGAATTGTGCTCTTGATTGCCTACCGAACAGACCGAAAGAGATCACCAAAATCGGGATCAAAATCAAGTGTCGCATTAGATGCCCCCACACCGAGTAGTTTTTGATTTCGGATGCTCGCAGGCACCCCACTACTCCACTAAGATAGCGTTCCCCGACGCAGGATACCACCTGTTGGCGGGATACAGGATTCTCACCGTATTGTTGCACTAAAACCCAAAATCCCGAATGCCGCTAGAACAAACTTTGAAGGGCGTCTATCGCGTTGGGAAATTTGCTTCGGCCTTTTATCCTCCATCCGCCCTTGCACTTGCACTCGGGGAATTGGCCTTTGAGCTTGCATCAGACCAAGCCAATTTGCGCGATAACCAGACTGCCGACAGTTATCAGGAAGAGTTGCGTCTATTGCTTGAGCAACTCAAAAAAAGCGTGGGGCCATCACCTCCGCTTTCGTCAGCGACCTGCGACATCGATGTCAATTCCGAACCTGATGTGAGCCAGGCTGAACTTGACTTAGTTGGGCTTGTATCGGGAGCGGTTCTCGCGATTAAGAAACTACACCTCTCGGGACCAGCGTTTGAAAAGCAGTTGATCGACGCTCCATTGATATTGGGAAGAATTGGCTTCGTGCACAGCAATACAATCCAGCGAGATTTGGTAACGTTAGATCGGCACCAAGCTCTTTCTTCCATTTCTCCGCTCAAAATAGAGAAAACCGACAAAGGATTCAAGTTTGGTGGAGATGCTTTCTTTGTAAATCAAGGTAGCCGAACGCTGCCTCGCGGCACGTTGGGTGAAATCACTCCCAAGCGAAACGAAACCAAAATCGTTCTTGAACGAGATGGCAGCGATGTCGTGCTTAATGTGAAGCAGTTGACTCGCGTCGAATCCAACTCCTCCCCCGGAATTCGAGTCGACGAATTCCCCTGTGCTCGGTTTCGCTTCTCTCCTAATAACTTTGATTTGTATCTCGCTTATTCTCAAGATGGTCAATAGAAGCATGAAGACATTTCCGTTGAAGTTAGTTCAGAAGCAAAAGAATGAAGCAACTGCGGATGGCGAACATGTGTTGCTTGAGATACATGTCCCTCTTGTCGATGGTGCGCCGTGTACGCTTGGAAGCGGTCGCTATGCGAGAGTGGTTTTTGCTCAGGACGCACCCGAGAACCCCAATAACTACTATGCGATAAAATTTCTAAAACGTGACACGGATAGTATCGAGCATTCGCGCATGTCTCGACGACGGTTCTTCGAGGAAATTCGGCGCACAAGTATGATCTCGACCTATGGCCGGGATGACTTTGTTTCCTGGATTGGATTTGGTTACCTAGCTTTCTCTGCTTTGGGCAAGGACGATCGCGAACCGGAGGAAGTGTCGTTTGCTGGCAAGTTTGGGCATGACTGTGAAGTATTGGCAGAAGCGACCAAAGAGTTTTCCGGTAGCCTTGATGAGACGATCAAGCAAGAGCTACAAGGCCCGTTCTATGTGATGGAGCTTGAATACTTAACGCTCGACGATCTGCTTCGGCTTCCACTTGCTGTTCACAGTCATGCGGCAATTCGATATGTGCCAGGGCTACTGAAGCAGTTACGAACCACTGCGGTTGACCATCGGGACGATTTGAAGCTAATAACCAAAGAGCTGTTCAATAATGCTAAGCCAATGCATGAGATCGCAAGCGACTGGGCTGACCAAACGGGAATGTCGCTTCTCAACGAAATTGGCAAGAAGGATGCAGGTCTGCGAAATCAAGCGATCTTGCAGTTATTTCAGTCACTCTTGGCGTGCGTTGGTAGACTGCATAGCACGGAAGATCCGACGATCGAAAAATCCTATTTAGCGCATAGGGACTTGAAGCCAGCAAACTTTCTGATGGACTGGAATTCGGCGTTTCCATTCTCAGCGACCGTCAAGTTGGCTGACCTAGGATTTGCGGCTGACCATAGTTCCGTCCGCGATCAGTGTTTTACAGCGAAGTCCGGGTTCAGGGAGCCGAGTGCGCTTGCACCGGGAACCTATCAGTTTCGCGCTCCTGAGCAAGTCACTCCCGGTCTTGAGATTTCGTTTACGGCGAAGAGCCCAAAGGAGTTGCACGTGCTGCACACTCCAGATTTCGCCATTCGAGAAGGAGACCGATTTATTTCGTCGGAAGTTGTGCATGCGAATCACGATAAGAAGCACAGCGCTCAAGAAACATTCGTTGCCCGGATCGAAAACGTCGCTGTTAAATCAGGGGCGACAGTCGTCCAATTGAACCATCCGTGTACAGTCAGAAATGAAGATCAAACCTATTACCAAGGATTTGTAGTTCGGGAGACAGGGCATCACACCGATATCTTTGCACTCGGATGCATTTTGTACTTCCTGGCGTCTGGCGGAAAAAACCCGGAAAATTTCTATGCACGATGCATCGAATCAGCGGAGTTCTCAGGTGGATCGATCAATACGCAAATCTCATCGGTCTTTGAGTCCTGCTTGAATCTCACACTCGCGATTTGTGTCGATGATCCGGAAAAGATCGAAACTGAACTCGCAGAACAAATCGTACACCTGAATCAAAAACGCGATCCATCGAAAGAGACCGAACTGGCAAGGCAATCGTCGTCGAACCACAAAACCACGAAATCGGTTTCCGGCGAATCAAATGCAACTGCAGAAAGTAGTGACCACCTAGACGCCATCGATCCAGAGTTTCTCAAACAATTCTACAGTGATGCAGGGGATCAGAGTAAATGGTGGTCACGTGTCTTTGGCGATGGTGCAAGCGCTGACGATAAAGGATTCATTTCAAATTTCTGTCAAAGCCAGCGACAAAACCCGGCAACGCAGTTTTACTGCCGAGACAAAAACCAAGATCCGATTCCTTTCTCGATACTTTTCATTGTCGTGCGGATGATGCTCCGTGACGCAAAATACTCGTACGTAGCGACGGCTCAGGAAAAAGGATCGTTTCTCGACGTTCCACTTCACGAGACTCTTACGAAGGAAGTTCGGAAGGATGTTTCACGCGTGTTGGCTGCCAAAGACGGAATCTGCCGAGGACAGCTTCACTCTTCAAATATGACCGCATCAGATTTGTTCGTACTTTTACGAATACTGATGCATCCGTTCCCACCGCTTTCCAACGCAGCAGTCGATGAAGCTAGCGTTGCGTTGGATTCACAGAGCGCCGAAGTGGTCGAAGAAGCTGCCGTAAAGACTGACGATGAACCGAACGAACGAGTCGATGACGGTGAGCTTGTTTCAAAGCCTAGCACAGCAAAGAAAAAGTCAGCTAAACGTAAAACGACTAAGTGAGCTATCGGTTAGAAGCGAATTGGCATCACAGCAATGCTTTTGTACTCTGCGGAGCTTGAATCAGACGCGACGGCCAGATTGATCGCCGCCCATGTGTGAATTGCTGCTCAGCTCACACATTGGGTATAGGTCACAAGCTCACAAACGAACGATTTCATTTGCCACAAGTAACGCAGTCAAGCACGGTCGAAATCTCGATAGCAGTCTTGTCGATTTCCTCGATTGAAAAGTGCGGTTTGATTTCGTGAACCCGAGCAATGAGTTCGTCCTTTTCTCGCCTGCGATCATTGTCGCAGAGGGCAAATACCAATGTTGAAATCAGTTCAAGTCGCGAGGCTGATTCATCGCCAAACTGCTCGATAACCCAGTCGATCCCTTCTTCGCAATCTTGAGAAATATCGGATAGAGAGATTTCATCGCCATGGAAATCCTCACTCGCTTCAAATTCGTAGCCGTAGCCCAATTGATAGGTGACAAGCTCGGACTTCAGCCAACCGTTTGATTCTGCGCTTCGGGCATCGGCCAAGACTTGCTCGTCGTAAGGGCCATAGTTGTAAAGGCGAAAACGGTAGCCTAGCGGGATTCCACGAATTGTCTGAAGCAGATACGCAAACTTCATCAGCGCTGTACGGCCTGGCGGTTTCGGCGCACGCTTCACCAAAGTGGCTAGGATGCCCATTCGTAGTTCGTCTTTGTCCAACACCGTCATCTTGGTCACTCCATGTTCAGGATGATTTGTTCGGCTTCCGTTTTATTCTCACGAAGACAGTACAGCATCATTGTATCCGTCTGCTTCAACCCCTTCACTGCTGCGGAATGCTCAGAAAGTGGTAGCACGCGAGCGTCCGGGTTTTCGCTAAGGATCGGGATGTCTTGGTCTTCCGACAATTTGTACCAAGCTTTGCCTGATCGTGCATCATGCATGACTAAATCGCCCAGTTTATCACGAATCGCTGCGAATCGTTCTTTGTCTGCTGGAGTCGGAACTTCTGGGGTTTGGTAGATCATCCGATAGTGATCGCGATCTCGAATACGTCGGCCATGGTCACCCGCGTGGTCAGCCGCGAGTTCGCCGAGAACTCGCCAATCGTCCCATTTGAGGTACTCCTCCAACCCGTCGCCCTCTAGTGTGGGGAACTTTCCGTCGGGCAAGATCTCTTTGAGCGCTCCTTTCAAGTGGCAATTGAAGGCTTCGCGAGTCTTGTGGAAATACACTTGTGTGAACATGAAGTACCGCGCCAGAACCAATCCCTCGGCCGCATGAAGTCCACCTTGCATCAGTCCGATCCTGGGACCGGTTCCTTCATTCGTCTGGACGAATACCAAGCACCTAATTAACCGCCGCCAATCAAACCGACCATAGTCGACTCCCGCGTGCAACGAATCTCGCAACAGGTAGTCGATTCGGTCAGCGTCAAGTTGGCCGGTTACCAAGTCGCGCCAAATTAATGAACGATTCGTTAGCTTGCCATCGAGCAACGAAGCGACGTCATCAGCCTTGATTTGGTAGTTGTCGCTATCGGGATGTGAGTTGATGACATCTCTAAGTGTCCGCCGAATGATCTCGGCCGAATAGTCTTCGTGTTCAAGTTGAACTTTACCTTGCTTGGGAAAGAGTTCTTCTGATGCGTGAGAGAATGGTGAGTGCCCTAAATCATGCAGCAGCGCAGTAAGCCGCACCAAAACCCTGTCTCGCTTTAACGCATCGTCGTTGAACCCAATTTTGTTGATGAGGAATTGTTTAGAGTTCTTGGTAATTGCATCGAACATCTCGCTCGCGACATGCATCACGCCCAAGGAATGCTCAAAACGTGTGTGCATCGCGCCGGGATATACTTGGTCGGTTAACGCAAGCTGTCGAATGCGCTTCAGACGCTGGTATGCCGGATGATTGATGATTTCTCGCTCCCAATCACGAACGGTGACAAAACCGTGCAGCGGACAGCGCACCTCAATATCGCGTTCGTGTTGTGGTGTCATCTCAGATCCCGAATTGGACGTATGCCCCTGCGAAGGAGAGCAGGTCTCACTGAGGCACCAGGATAGGCACGCCAAGCCGATCTGGAAACTACGGGCACCGCCGCTTGCAGTTCTGCAAGTTCATACCGAGACCGCTTGGCGAGGCTTGCGACTCTAGTCAGCTAGATCGAGATCCGCTGGACCACGTTCTTTGTAGCTTTGCGATGGCGACGGTCGCAAATTCTAATTGTGCGTGGATCGGAGCTGCCCGCAAGATTCCGAATGTCTTCCAGTGACATGCCCTGCACCTAAGCGGTCAGTGATTGTCGGAACCGGGTTCGATTAGGGTACAATGCTCGCCTGCTGGAAAGAGAATCCTGACTGAAGTCGTACTATCTGTCCCTTGAGCAAAACGACGCGGAGGTCGACGACGATGGCAAAGAAAATCGCACGCCCTGAGGTGAAGTTCTCCGGCCGAGTCATAAGCTCTCTTGTTGACTTTCAAGATGGCTCGTCGGATGTGATTGGCCCTCACCATGTTGTCTACCCAAAGACGGCGTCGGATGTTGCGACCGCCGTGACGCTTTCTCAAAAAGCAAAAACGTTCGTAAGAAGTGGCGAAAACGCGACCAAACAGGATTCCGTCGACGGGGCCGGTGGCATTGTCATCAACCTGAAGGAAATGAACGGTGTCACGGTGAAGGGAGGTGCATTACGTGCTCAGGCGGCAGCTACCAGCGAAGCTGTCACGTCACAACTTGCTGAACACGCACTCGCTCTCCCGCTAGCGGACAATCCTTTGAAGAGCATTGCGTCCACCGTTCTATTTGAAACGCCTTCGTATTTGCGTCGCAGCCTTGGCCCGCTTTCTAGTTACATTTCCTCGATACGAGCGGTGCGGCCAGATGGAAAGGCGATCAAGCTGAAAGACAGCCTACAGGAATCGTGTTTGCAAAAATGTCGTGCGATGCAAGCCGTTGTAACGGATGTTGAATTCAAGCCAACCTCAGCAAAAGGACTTTGGATGCATCGGGCAACGTTTCCCTACCCAGGGAAGAAAGTATTTTCCCAGATCTCTCGACAAATATTCCAAACGATCAAATTCTCCACGAAGTTGGAACGAACAGATGTTTCTTTGGATGCATTCAGTGGGCCATACGATATCCCGCTGGTCAGAATCAGCGTACTAGGCTCAACGCCCGCTGGAAGAACTTCGCTGAAAAAGCTACTTGGCAAGGCCGTGAACATTTTGCCCAAGACTTTTGAACCGGATGACATTGCAGTGGAAACGCTCACTGGGCCAGAGGTGTTGGATGCACTTTCTGAATCTGGCTTGGGTACTCCAGGTGATGCCATGTTTGAGTCGACTAGCTTGCATGACTCGGTCGACGCGACTGGCGATACGGAAAACTTTCTTTTGAATCACGCAGACAACGTTGATCGAGACATCGCCTTTCAAGACGAAACTGCGGGAAGGATCATTCAAAAGACAAGACTGACGACAAGCCTACGGTTAAACCCACAAAACGGGCTGGACCTGACTGGATATCGCCACACTCCGATAGCCAACGACTCAACGGAAATTCGCAGCAGGGCGACGCCACTGCACACTGGTGATTCCTTGCAGGCTCCTGTCGAATTCACGGCCCTTGTCCGCGCTAGTCCCATCCCAAATTTCAGGGGTGAAGTGTTTTCAAAGAATGATTGGGGATTCAAGTCGAGAGCACACCAATACGCAACATCTTCTTATTCATCTACCCGCATGACACCGTTCATGCTTGCCTATCCACGGGACGATGGCGATATCGTCGCTGCAATTCAGTTTGCGAGATCCCAAGGCAAACATGTCGTTGCCCGTAGTGGTGGTCATCAATATTCCGGAAAATCGTCGGGCGGAAGCGACACAATTGTCTTGAGCCTCGATCATTTTGACCAACTCGACCACCTGGGCGGCAGTGTGTTCCGGGTGGGGCCTGCTGTTCGATTGGTGAACGTGGCAACACGGTTCAAGAATGAACGCGTCACGATTCCGCACGGCGAATGCCCGCAAGTAGCGATTGGAGGGCATGCACAAACCGGTGGTTACGGACACCTGATCCGCAGTTTTGGATTGTGTACGGATTACGTCACTTCCTTTGACATCATTCTGGCGGATGGAAGCAAGCGGACTGTCGGGCGACCGAGGGAAGACACCACTACGACGCCAGAAAACGACGAGCTATTCTGGGGCGTTTTGGGCGGCAACGCGGGCTCTTTCGGGATTGTAACCAGTTACGAATTCGATTGCATCGAAGATGTTGCACACCCCAACTCCTACGGCTTTACGTTTCGCAGGCGTTACAAGGAGAGTGCGTTCCGAAAGCTCATGAAAGAAGCTCAGAAGTGGACCAAGCAAATTGCGGACAAAACGCTCGACCCAGATCTCGACTTCATGATGTCGGTTGGATCATCGAGGTCGCTTTTCCCCTTTCCGGGGCTGGTGGTTGAGCTAGTGCATGGGAATTTGGGAGGGGCAAGTCAGGTGGTCGATGGCGAGCAGGCTTTCAAGCCGATCATCAGGGCATCAAAGCACAGGGCTGGAATCTGGAATCTGTTTGCGACGAGAGGGAAAGACAGCTTGTCGAGCCTGTCACTCTCCTTTGTTCGCTCTTGGCCGCTCGTCACACGTCAGGGGCGCGAGTTTGTCTATCCCTACAAGAAGCGTGTCAATTGTACTGTTTCAAAACTGAGCAACGAATTTGTAGACGAGTTTGTCCAGAAGGTTAGCCATATAGTGCTGAACGAATCGAAAGTGAAACTTGTTTTTCAAATGAGCTTCGGCGGAGGAGCCTTCAGGGATTCGGCCCGCCGCGACGCGACCTCGATACCTCAAAGAGACTCGGTCTACACTTTCGTTTTCGATCTTTTCTACAAACAGGGTGGTGAACAAATTGCAGAGAGCCTTCAATCAGAAGTTCAAGATCTGATTGCGCGGCACTTCAATGGCAGCCAAGAACGAAGAGTGTTCTGGGGTACTTTTGGCAACACCGATATCAAAGATGCTTCGGTGCGTAAGATGTACTACGACAGTGATTCGCAGTATCGTCGCCTACAAAAGCTGAAGCAGACCGTCGATCCTGACAACTTGTTTCAAACAAGCCTTACCGTGCAATTGCCGGATCAGCGCGATCCATAACGTTGCGAAGCTGACGTATGTGACGTACGGGGCAGGGTCTATGGCGATTGAAGTCCAAGTTCAGTCCTCAGTGACGGAATCTTGTCCATGATCAAATTGCCAGGACACTGCGTTGCGCCCGCCGCCATGAATTCTTGGTGACCACCGAACTTTTGAATCGGGAAATGACCTTTCAACGTCTCGCAAAGAGACTTCAGCTTATTGACATGGGTTTGAGTCAAATCATCGTCGTCCAAGTCCAAAATTTGCTCGTCGTAATCGCCCATCATCAAGACGCCGATCTTTTTGGTATTCGTGCCTCCGACATGTTCACCCTTGAACGTGATGTCTCGACCTTCATAGACAGTGCCGTTCGGGTGGATCATGTAGTGATAACCGACATCGTCGAAGTTCTTGTCTTTGTGCTTTTCTTGAATGGCGAGCGGATCCTTGTCCCCTGCATTCCCTGAATGATGGACGACGATCGAGTCGAAATCCCAATCCGCAACCAACGGTTTCCACGGTCCGGTCGCTCCCCAGACCGAACGCTTTGTGATGTCGTGTGTGGCGATAATCTGATCGCGGACGCTTGTTGGTTTCGGAGGATCGGGCATCGTGATTGCTTTCGTGTTCGCAAGGAAGTGTCAGCGGCGTCCGCCGCGCCAGCTTGAAACGCTTGAATTGTAGCAAAGCATCCATTGATGCAGCGGCAGAACCATCGTTCCACGGCTCGACAGTGGCTCCTTGAACCTCAGCGAGAACACTCTAACGACGTTTTTGGGCAATCATCCTGAGCGATTTTAAGTTGATGTCGCAGCGAGTAATTCAAAACGGACCAATAAATCGTCGGCCATCAACGCGATGGGGCCAGTGATTGGAGAGCTTGCCCGACGTTCAGCGAATGGTGGGAAATGCCGCTGTGATGTCATATTGAAATCCGCTCAACTATGTTACGAGTTACCTTTCGGTTTCGCCGATCGTAAAGTCGCGTCGTTCGAGGATCAGCGTGACCGGCGAGTTGCTGCACGTCCTCAAGAGGGACGCCTTGGCTTAGCAGGTCGGTGATCGTAGTCACTCGGAATGAATGCGGCGATAGCCGCTTGGGTAAACCGGCATTACGCATTCGCCGCTTGACCATGCGGCTCATATCGTTGCCAGTCATGGCGTTGTCCGTCAGGAACTTGGTTCGGCGGATTGTCGTCCGGAACAGGGGAGACTTGTCACATGCGTTGCAAAGTCCAGCAACGCGAAGGTAGTCGGTGATGAATTGTTGTAGGTCGTGTCGCACTGGAATCTCTCGTGACTTACCTCCCTTTTCGGTAAAACGTAGGCAATACTGGTCACCAGCATCGACGAAGTCGCGTTGCCGCAACTTGGAAATCGACCCAACTCGAGCTGCTGTGTAGATCAAGATCCCGATGATCGCCCGGTCGCGACAACCTACCACGGACGACACATCGATGCTGTGGAGCAACTTGCGTGCTAGTACAACTGTGATTTCAGGCGTTTTGCCTTCCACTACTTGCAGGCGTTCGCCACGAACCGAAGCAGCCGGATTTAGTACTACGACATGTCGCGTGACGAGCGTGTCAAAAAAGTGCCGTAGTGCGGCCAAGTGGAGTTTCTTCGTCGCGGCAGCATAGTCAAGCGAATCGAGATAGTCGCCCACATCGCGAGGGGAAACATGCGGAAGTGTGCGACCAAGTCTCTCGCAGTGCTCAAGAAATCGCCGCACAGCGCGTCCGTAGGCGTCGCGAGTATGGGGATTACGTATCCTGCCATAGATGAACTCCTCCCAAGCAAAAGCCGCACCAGCGCCCGCAGAGGCGACCAATGCGGGTAGGAGAGCATCTGACGCTGGCACCACCAAATTCAAGTCGTACTTGCCAGCTAATGCGACTGCTTTACTTCCCGAGTCCTCCATGGTGCCTCCAAGCAAGTCCTGCATCCAACAGCAAGTGATTCAATCATCATCCCAATCGGAAATCACCGATCTACGAACTTATCGGGCAACGCTTTTAGTGCCTCATAACGTCCTTTGTGATGCACTAACGCTAGCACGACATCGACAACGACGGCAAGTAAATTGATGGTCGAAATTGGCGTTCGACGTCCTCGCCGAATCAATCTTGACCTGAACGGTGAAGATTTCCTACCGGCAGTCACGGTGGTTACTTCGACAGGGGGAGGGATTCATGGTTAAGCAGAGTTCGGCGGGATTGGTACTGGGTTCTTTGAGCAACATCGGTAGCGTCATTGCATTGGTGTTGATTCTGCCTGGAACGATCACGTTCACGCGTGCCGACTGGGTAATGTCTACGTTCGTCGCGATTCCGCTGCTGCTCATGTTTTGGTCGATCGTTTCCACGATGGACTGTCTTCGGTTCGGCGGCGTTCGTAGATGGGGACGCATGTTGCTCGCATGGATATTCACTTGGGCCTGGGGACGAGGCTTGAATCGAAATGAACCTCTAGGCTTCGATCCGGAGACGTTCAGTCAGCCAGCGCTTTACCAGTTCTCGACTGACTATGGAGTAAGTGTTGTCGGATGCCTTTGCGTCTACTTAGTGGTAATCGAAGCAATAGCCATCGTCATGTTGCCGGGCGATCACAAGAGGCCGTTCATGGATCAATTCTTCGATGGGTCTGTCGGCGCGTATCCCAATGCGGAAGAATGGGAGTCTGAATGGGAGTCTGAATGAGAGGCCTCGGTGGTCTGGGAACCAAAGAAAACCTCTCCAGGGCAGCAGTTGTGGTTTCTGAAGCCGATCATTCGCATGTCCATTTGGGATGAACTCGGTTGCATTTAGCTTGTCGAGCTGGCTTCCTCGAAAATCCAGTCGTGAGCCTTGTCGACGACCTTGGCCACCAACGGCAGGTCGTCTCGGCCGAAACTGGTCGAGTCTTTCCATTCGTCACCGTCCTTGTAGATCCGACTGAGCGTAACGTTGTGGCGAACTCCGTTGTCCGTTTCGTTTGCCCATATCGCTGCTTTCACAACGCCAAGTCTTACTTCGTGAACGGGGCGTGTTTTCTGCTTCGTTGCCATGGGATTCTCTTGGGTAAAGAGGAAAAGAGCACGTCGACCACTTGGCGGGCGGTGACGCGGTAGATTGCCGATTCAGTCACTGCGACTGCATTTCGGGCATCTACCTAGAAAGTTCTCAGACAAGCCCGCAGGCGTGTACTCGATCCCCGTCCAACCTTGCTGCGTTGCCGCATCAAACTGGTCGGGGCCTTCGTCACAGCATTCGGCGCAGCTAAGTGAGAATGCCACTTCTGCGGGGATGCCGTTCGCGTCTTCCAAGACGCTTGTTGCGCGACGCAACATGTGCCGCGCGACTGTTCGCGTGATCTTCCGATGGCACTCGTTACCAAGAGAACCGATTGGAGTCGTCTTCGGTGGGAAGCCGTCGCGAGCAAGCCATTCCAGCAGGGCTCGCGCGTATTCCGCCACTTCTAACCACTCGCGATCGGTCCATGATCGAAGCATCTCGATCCATGCTTTCTGCGGGTCCATTAGACAGACTCGAATGCGGCTAGATCCTCACCATCCCGCTCGCTGTCACGTGTCAGCAAGATGAGTTGGCAGATCCACTGCGCAAGCTGTCCTTGGATCGCATCGTTGAAAAGCAAAGCTGTCAAAGAATGCGGCGGAGTCATGCCGTCGTTTAAGTCGAGGAGAAGCGAGTCAGCCATTTCAGCCGCGTCTTCGAGACCATGTTTACGACACCAAGCAGCAAGCATGGCTTCCCAGCGTGATTGCGATTCAGCGAAGGGCTGCGTCATACCGCCTGTCGGTGGATGACTCGCCGATTCTGGCTGAAGCAGACACAACGAAGCGTGTTGCTTGAATTCTTTGGCAACGAACTTGGCGATGGGACCATTCAAGCCATCATCACCGTCAAGTTCGACAAGCGTTGACGGCGGAATGCTCCCAGATTTCAAGCTAGTGAGCAGACCAGTTGCCAATGATTCCATTGACTCATGATCAACCGTACTCCGAACGGCGAGCATGGCATTCCAGTATTCCTGAGCATTCATGATTAGGCCGCCAGTGCAAGAGAAAGTAGTTTGCCAACTTTGGCGTCCATTTCCGTTCTGTCCCCGGCGAGTTGCACTCGCTGGGTCACCTGCGTCAACGCATCGACCAATGCGAAGATCGTGAAGGCTCCGTGTTGACGGGCAATCTTCATTGCATCCTTGATCAAGTGCCGCGGAACTCCTTCTTTTGCGAGAATCGAAAGTACTTGCTCGTCATCGTGACCGAGTTTCTCTCGCATCGCTTTGCGAATGCAGTTGACGAAGCCATCGCGGCGTTCATCTCGTTTCACAATCAGCGACTCGATGACTTTCCGCACCTCTGACAATCCGTCGCGGACGTTTGCAGTGTGCTTGCTACTGAACTCGACGACCTCGATCGCATCCCAAACGATGTGATTACGGCAGACCTTCTGGAACCAGAAAGTTTGCACACCCATCGTCCGTCGGCCAACTTCAGAGTTCCATAGGAAAAAGCCAGGAGCGAACGCCTCACCGTCGATTTCTGCCCAACCCGTTGGGTCGATCAGAAACGCGAACATGTCTTGTTCACCACAGTACAATCCCGAACTTTCACCATCACTAGCGGTTTGCGGAGGCGTGAAGTCCGATGCAAATTCCTTAGCGATGTCGAGCAATTCAGTGTTCCAAAGCCGCGTGTAGGCGACTCCGTGAACTGATCGAATTTCTTCACCAACGGTCAGGATCTGGTACGGCTTGTCAGCAGTTGACGGGAGCGTCTCTTCGAGAGCTTTGCTCGCGGTCTTCGGAGAGAGCCGATTGACAGTATCTTTGTGAACCCTTGCCATCCGACACAACTGCGAGAACGACCAGTCGTTCAAGTTGTAGTCTGGAACACTTCCGAGACAGACGGATAGGTCATGGGTGACATTCAATTCGTGCGGCAGGATCCATTGATCCTTCGCAGAGACTCGATCGCTTTGGCACTTTTGATACAGTGACTCAAACGTGTCGTAGCACTGATCCGGCGTTCGCCGAAACAATTCTTCGTGTGCTCTTGTGAGCGTGGCCATGGCAGACAACTCCTGCTTACTGGCGGAAACGACGTGATGACGACCAACGAGGTGCGTCAACAGAATCGCTGAGCTGAACAATGGGCTGGCTCTAAGTAAGTCAGTCCAACATTCAGCTCGCTGCCAGCGAGCAGCGATGTTCTGCGAAAACCTTTTTAGACCACCGGCCTCATGCCGCACGATTGAGCGTGGGGCATAAAGCCGACATACGTCTACTCAGATTCAGTTGTCAATTCTCGGTCGCTAGCTTTCCCTACCACAGAAGTGAGGAATTTGCACGCATATGGTTTCGCTTCCTTAACACGCTTTTTTGGCCAACAACAAGAAAGAGTGGCTTCGTCGTCCTTTCACCGATGGGGCTCGCCCCGCAGAGGCCGAAGGCCCTTGGCCCCGCTCGGTGAAAGGACGATGAAGCCTGCTTTGGCGGAATCACTCCATACGTCGAACGAGTGGCTTTGTTGTTTCGATTCCGCTTGGGGCTGGTCGAAATCGAAATCGGTTCTGGCACGAATGAGCGGAGCCGATGGCTGGGCGAGCAGCTTGCCTGTCTCGCCGTGCCTTTGGCGGAGCGTGAATTGCACGCGAGCGAGCAGATTCTGAAATCACGTCGCGATCTCGCGATTTTGCCATGCGGCGACGTGAATTCAGTAACTGATCGCGGACGAATGCAGTCAGCGGTCACGAACTAAGCGGCAGTTTCGTCCAAAATATTGGTTGCAACGAACGAAGCAGCGAAGATAATGAAGGTTCACTGCCCCAGCCGCCGGGTTATAAAATAAGGGGGCCAGACGTGGGCCAGGTCTGTCAAAACTGGCTTTTTTCATGCGCGCATCAGGTAGCTATTCAGGGGTCGAGCATGCCTTTGTCCTTCAATGTCTTCCCATACTTTCTGAACAGATCGTGTGCGGCCTGTAGCGTCGTCATATCCAATTGACCCCAATGAGTCGGCTTGAGGTAACGATAGTCGGCGGAACCCCACTTTGTGGTGGTGCGGTCGTTCCAGCCTGCATCGAGTACCTTGATCATGTGAATGAGTCCATCTTGAGTTGCTGCCTCTGTTCCGAGCGTAACGAGGTGAGAATAGGACGCGGGGCCAGGCTTCGAGGATTCTTTTCCGCGCAAGCTATAGCCGTTACCAAACAAGGGACTGAGATATTGGCGGATCGCGGGAAGATCACGCTGGAATTCCTGTTCAAGCTTCGTTGCTTCGGCTGCTTTCCGTTTGCGTTCATTAACATCAGCTAAGTCGTCTGCTTTTCGCTTCGCCTCGATTCTGATTCGCTCGGCTTCTTCTCGTGCGATTTTCTCCAGAGCTGATTTTTCTGCTTCAGCAATTTGACGATCTTTCGCGATTGTTGCGTTGGTCGTCATTGCAGCGTTCTCACGACGTGAGATCTCAAGTTGCTCTGCTAGCTGACGCAGTTCGGCAGATCTTCTGTCGGTGGCTCGTTGTGCAAGCAGGCTTCGCAATGTCGTTTCCGACATGCTCGTGAGCTTCGAGGCTCGCGATGTGAGGTCGCGAAGGCTGAGTAGAGTACGCTCGGAAGCTTGGTCGTCACGCTCAGCTTGTCTCTTTAGCTCTCGCACTGCGCCGAGAATCTCAGAGCTAGGCGAAAAGTCGGCAGGCAAATCCTTTTGTGCATCAAGCAGCGGTTTCGCGAGTGTCGACAATTGTTCTTGAAGCAATTCAACGTCGACGCTTTCCGTATCAGAAGCGACCCCAACCAAAGATTCAACTTCCTCGATCATTGCTGCATCACTTGCGACTTTGCGTCCTAGCGGTCCATCGAGAAACTGATCCGTTTCGACTTGAATCGCTTTTGTGTTGGCTTTGAGTTGGTCAATTGCCGAACCCGCGGATGATACTTCACGCAAAGCGAGACTCAGCTTGGAAGATGCAACAGCGAACGCCTCTTGATTCGCCAACTCCGCCTGCCGAAGTATTTTGTCCTGAAGTTCAGCGTTAGCTTTTCGGGTCCGCAGTTCTACGTCACTCTCCATTCCGCTCAAGACATTCTCAGTGCGCCAGGAAGATGCGTAAGCCAGGACCATCCAGAGAGAAAAGAGAACTGCGGCCGATCCGAGCAGCACGCTGAACCAACCACGATTGGAAAGAACGCCAATTGCCTTCGTCCATGCGGTTTTGTCAGGCTCGCGAATAATGAGTGCTCGTTCGCGAGGTGTGGGTTTTGCTTCAGTTTTATCGTTGTTCGTCATTGATGCATTCTCAGAGGCTGGTTGGAATGTATTCAGAATTTTTCGAGGATTGAGCCTGGATCGGGATCGGGCTTTTCCCCTGCTGGTGGGTCATCGGCGTCACCAGTGTCTGCGTCCGGTTCGTCGTCATCCGCCCCGGCGATTTCGTCCTCGAGTCGCCGTTGCCGAGTCCACTCATCTTCGCAGATGACAGTTTCTTCGGTGAGTGCCGGCCAGGGTTGCTTGCTGCGTCGTTCGTGCTCGGCGAATGACATTGCAAATTCGGAGTCGATGGGCATCGTCAGTCCGCCGTATTGAGCGTAGTCACGGTCTGCTTTGAGGCGGATGATGCTCCGTTTTCGCTTGGCACTTATGTTATTGCAGTCCACGGCCGTCAAACGCGGATGCTCAATTTCGGCAAATGATACGGTCGGTTGCTCGCCCGGTTGTTGGCTTGTACTTCTGGACAAAACGACGCTGTTACCGGAGGTGATTGAAAGATCCTGAATCTCTGACTTTGTTGTGACCGAAAAATACTGCTGCACCTGCACGTTGGCTTCGACGGTGGTCGTTAAATCTAAGCCGGATTGTTTCAGATCCTCAAGAGACTGGTGGGCAACAATAAGGCTGATATTCAAGCTGCGGGCTTGTTGGAAAATTTCCTTTAGGCTAGGCGATAGAATGCGTTGGAATTCGTCAATTACTACGTAGGTTTGAACTCGTGACTGTTTTCGTAAGTGCAACGCAGATTTGAAGATTGAATGGAGGGCGAGTTGGGCGAGGTTTGCACTGGTGATGCTTCCGTCACCACTCCCCAGATCGAAGTGGCAAACCTGCGGTGATCTGAAAAACTGCGTGCAGTCGATGGCGTTTTCGAGAGCTTCATTGGAATGCCCCATCCCAGAAATCGCATTGACCGACTCCAGCTCCGCCATTCGTCTAAGCACCATCTTTACGTGGCTTGAGTCGTCTTTTCCTCGCTTAGGCTTGAGGAGCGAGACCTCTTCACTCGCTTTGCAAAGCTCGCGGAACGATCGAACCTCGTCTTTCCTCTCCGCGTATGTGATCACTTCTGCAAGGTGATCAGAGTTGGCGTCGGAGAAGAACGATGGACCGTAAGAAACGCCATATTGCAATCCCAAAGCCTGAGTCAAAAAGTCTGCTTTGGTTTGCGGCGAACGCCCTTTTAAATACTGCTGGTCGACAGGATTGAAGACGTAAGTTGACTCGCCTCGCTGCAGTGTGTGCCAGCGGAATCGCATGGCTCGTTTTTCGCTCTCGATACGGAGCGTCTCGAACAGAGCCGTGTCACCACCCTTGAGGTCCATCACAACAACGGATGCATCTCCATGCTCCATCAGTTGAATAATCAGCGGAATCAATCCGCAGCTCGTCTTGTGTGAACCACTTTTCCCCAAGATATGGACATGCTCCTTAAACGCCGCTCTAGGAATCAGAACAGGTGTGTTGTCTTTGGAGTTGACCCCCATAAAGATTGATTCGTTTGTGCGACGGTCATCGCAATTGGCGACACGTTTGGTGATGTCTTGCCAAATCTTTGGTGTCAGGAAATGGCCGGCACGGACTCCTTTTGGAAACCGGGCACCTAATCTAGAAACCACGATCATTGGTGTCGTAAGTGTGAGAGCCAGACCGGCGAAAAAGCAGACGATGGGTGAAACGATCCACGTGAGATAGCGAACGGTTTCTGCGTCGAATGTGGAAGTGTTTGTGTTCTTCTGGAATGATCTTGGACCAGCAATCTCTACTTCCCAACGATTTCGCTCATCTTCCGTAAGACGGTCGAGAATAGCTTTCTGATACGGCTGTAGAACCGTTGATTGCGAGCTACTGGAAGCCTGAATTGCTATGGCAGGAACTTGGTAGTCTTGCGGAACGCTGATCTGTGCAGCAGCGGCAAGGATGCCAAGTGACGCGACTGTGATGACTTGAGTCCAGCGTTGCTGGCAGTTACCGGTACTTGCATGGTAGTTTCCCACGCCCGGTTGGTTCCGCCAGTTGTAAACGCAAAACCGACGAACGGCTCGCTTCATTCCGTAGTACATTCGTCGCGGTGTGAGGTACGGACGAAGACGTATCTTTCCAAGTACAAACTCAGTTGCGAGTAGCAAGCTAACAGACATGATTAGCCATGCGGTGACCAAAAAGAGTAGAGTTGTCGCAATAGAAAGAGGCGAGTCGGAGCCGCGCAAAAAGATCGAGAACGAAACGATGTAGAGAATCGCCGGCGTGAATAGCACGAGGGGATACCATTCAATGTATTGCGAAGAAAACTGCCGAGCAAATCGCTTCTTCCAACTCTCGCGAAACATCTTACATTCGGACAAGAGCGTCGGTGGAATAGTCTGAAGCTCCATCGTTTGTGTCGCCAAACGGTCTGCGGCATGCACCGATATGACCATTGCAACAAAGAGCGTGACGAAGGATGGGCTGAGAAGAGAAGCCGAATAGCAAATCGCCAGACCGACCAAGGCGGGCAACATCGCAGATGTCACTCGCCAGTGTGAGCACCTTGAGAGCATGATTGTTCGCAGGTAGATCAGTGTGACCAAGCCTGCAATCCACGCCAGATATTCTCCAAGACCCGCGATCGCTAGCCAACTCGCACCAAGAGCAAACGCGGCCAATATGGTTGCCCAGGTCTTTCTCCTTTCACGCAGCCAAGGGGTAGTTTGCTTGGGACGATTTCCAAATATCGGAAGTTCCAAATCCAATTTGCTGTAGTCTGGGAGTTCCGAATACTGCGTTGGATTGTCGCGTGAAGTGTAAGCCGAGTCTGGGTATTCGGGAGTTTGGAAAAAGCCTTCGATGAATTGTTGGATCTTCACTTTTCGTTCCTTTGTCTCAGATTGCGAACGTTTCAAGCCAACGCGAAGGCTCGACACGAACGGAGACAGGGAACTGACGTCGCTTGATTGATGCTGCTAGAGTGTCAGCCTTAGCTTGGCTCGGTGTCAGCATGACAATGAAAAAGAGACGGTTTTCGATTAGCTGCTGAAACGCGGGCACTTCCAATCGTTTGTCTATTTCTGCCTTGCATTTTCGAGCAGCGTGATCGACGGGGCCACCGAGGCATACGACGATCAATCCAAGTCGCTTTGTGCCCAATTCAGGATCAACTTCAAGAAAGTAGTTCTTGGCATCGACTTTCTTGGCCAGTAGTTTCGGCTGAGTTTTGTCGATCTTCCCGCGCGTTAGCTTCTCTCTTATTTGAGGCTCAGCGCTGCAGTATTCCAATATCGCCAGTCGTGTGGGCAAAGCTTGGCTACCGAATCCACCGGTTCGATTTCTTGAATAGCCAAAGTAATCGCACGCGGCAGGTCCATAGCTGTAGTAGACCGATTCATGATCAATCTTATGACGTTCCAACAATCCGTTGCGGATAAGCCTGGTCGTTACTTTGGTGACAGCATTGAGCTGGGAATCGTCGAAGAACAACCGATGCAAAACATCACGCGTGGTCAATCCGTAGACTCGCACGTGATCAAGAATCTCCAAATCTCGATCCATCGTTTTACCGCGAACGGCACGATTATGTTGGGTGGGTTTTCGACGCGCCATTACCAGATCTCGTATGGCAGGTGACGTTTCTGGCAATCCCGATGGAATGCTTCAACTCGTTGCTTGTCATAGCTACCGCCGAACTCAAGAACCAACCGCGGACGTTGATCGGGTGCCTTTGCTAGAACTGCGTCGGGTAGCTTCTGGCGATAGCGAAACGGTGCGAGATCATCCTCTCCAATCCATGTCGCGGCCTTGTCGGCGTCGTTGCGGCGGAGGTTGAGAAACATCTGGGATACGCCCAAGTCATGGGTGGCATGAAAGGAAAGTTTGAGGCGTTTGCCGCCTCGGCCACCAAACATCTTGGACGATTTTGATGTCGCGGTATAAACCGGAGTTTTGACGACACCTGCCGTCCATCGACTCTGTAGCTTCCACGCAACAGCACCAAAATCAGGCGCAGGCGTCTTTGGCTTCCAACTTGCTACGGGGTGATCCATCGGTGGTAGTTCCGACGCAAACACGTGCTGAATCGAAACGAGTTCGACCTCTGCGAGCTTGTTGATGCGACGAATCGCTGCGTCGCTTGTCGCGACTGTATCAGGCCACCACGTATCGCGAATTTGGATACGATTCAAGACTCGAACCTGATGACACAGAATCGAGAGAATTTCCTTGTCGCGTGGGGTTAATCTTGTCACGATGAACTACCAAACTCCCATATTGTGATTCGTGGAGCTGAAAATTCAACAAAAGAAATTGATCGTGTTTCCAAGGTGTTTCCAGATACTCAGATCTGACACTTCAGCACGAAACGAAGTCTGTTACGTCGTAATTTGCGCCTATTTGGAACTGAGAGGCGGCACATGACTCGGCTCATGGCACGGTGAGGTGGGGTGCCACCACGACGTTGCACTGAAGTAGCCGCTGCGAAGAAGCGGCGTGAGGTCGGGCGGCCAAGCCCGACCGAATGGCGAGTCCGTCCAGGACTCGCAAGACCGATTGCAACCGGCTCCAGCCGGTTCGATCGGTGGCCGAGCGGCCAAGCGAGGCTGAGCGACCCTCGTCGCTCATGGCGTCCGCCCTAGCGGACCCGTGCAAGACCGTTCAGGTCGCGTGCCCTAGCACGCATGGCTGCGGAGGGAGGGATCTCCCAAGTGCGAAGCACTGGGGAATCCCGAGTGCAGCGGCAAGACAAAGCCCGCGGCCCCAGCCGCGCGGACCAATCACGGTCAGGCGTTCCGATCTCCTGATCGCGCACGCGATCGGGAATCGTACGCCAGGACAGAGGGGACGTCGCAACGCGACGTGCGCTCTTGTCGAAAAATTGCACGGTTCCGACTGCACTCTATTCGTTGCTTAGGCTCGCTGCTTACGCTGCAGAACTCGATTGTTCGTTTGTTAGTAGTAAAAGGCCGGAAGCGACGATGTCGCCTCCGGCTGTCCGTCATTCAGTCTCAGCAAGGACACCTTCTTGGAGGGACGTTGTCTGCTCGTTTAGCAGACGCGAGACACTTTCCCAAAGGTCGCGAATTTGACGTGGTGAGGTTGCGAGCCAAACGGTATCAAGCATTGCGTCTTGCTCATCCAGCAACGCCAAAATCAGCTTTCCAAGCTCATCGCTTTCCATTAGCCGACGCTTCTCCAACTTTTGCTGTGACTCCATGCGTTTGTCGATGATACCCTTTGCGACCCACTCGCCCCTGTCGGCGATGCTGCTGACGGTTCGCCCACTCAATCGGGAGGCATTGCGTTTTAGATGCTCCACCCTTTCTTCCTTCAGCCGCTCGATTGTTGCGTCGATTTCTTCGGCTCGCTTCACTGTTTCGTCAAGCCCAAGCCGCTGTTGCGCCAACTCTTCCGCTCTTGTTTCGATCGTTTCCAAGTAGCTCGGATCGCGTTCGGCAACGATCCGCGCGATCGTTGACTCGATGCGTTTTCCAATTCTCTCTTTCCAATGCTCTTTCTCTCTGACTGTCATGCTCATGTTTTTTGTCTCCGTGTCTATTGCTTCGTAGCGTTATTAATTTCCATGTCGGCTAAGGCGTCGTTTTCTCGTCGCCACTTCCGAGTCGTCAATTCGACCCAAGCGACTGCGAGTGCGATGTCGCGGGTGTCGCTCGCTTTGAAGAAGCGTGACGTTTCACCAGCAAGGCTCTCATCTCGAAACATGCCAATTTCGATTTCTGAGCTTGGTGTTTGCCGCCGCATTCCGACAACAACGCAACCGAAACTCGTCGCTTCAATCTGATAGTCATCCGCTGTCCAGTTCATTATTGACCTCCTGTTCGTCGTGTTTGTGTGCGATGTACTCGCAGCTCGGGGCGCGTGCTTGCGGGCGTCTTATCTTGCGCGGGCACCTTGGCGAATCCCGCAATCCATTCGCAACCACGAATAACGTCCGGGAAGTCACTCGGGCGGAAGCTTTTGGCGAGCCGCTCCTCGCCATATCTCTCGTAGATTCGGTTTTGGGAAAACGTGTAGCTGATTTCTCCCGTGATACTTTCGTTCTTCCAGATTCTTGTGATTACGCTCCCGTAAATTCGTTGCTTGAGTGGGCGGTTCTCCTCGAAATCTAAAGTTTCGTTTCGTTGGGGCTGAGCGGTTGGCTGAGCCTTCTTTCTTTTCAACATGGCGTGTCTCCATTTGTTGGTTCATTCTTAGCACTGTTTCCGAAGCGTTCCTCGGTCGGTGCAGGAGACACCTGACTTGCTGTCGAGCCGGGGGCAAGGTGGAGAACGGAGCGCAGCGGAGTGGACCTTGCGGCCGAGCGAGCAGCATGGCAGAGGGCGGCGTGCGTTTTCCGCGACGCGGAAACGCATGACGGTCATTTTCCGCGAAGCGGAAATGACGTACCCGTGTGGCTCCTGCACCGACCGAGGAACGCCCCCAAACTCTACAGGATTTGCCTCACATGCTTGACGAATCAAATCGGAAAGGGTGTCAGGTCTCGTACGGCTGTATTCGTCGTGAAAATCAACGTCGACGACAACCGAACTTGCAGTGGACGTGCCATCACAACGTCCACTTTCTTCGCGATTGGCTGTTTTGAGTTTTCAATAGTCAGGGTAATCGCCAACCGTTGGCGAATCAGTTTGTTCCTAACAAAAGGCAATCGCATGGGACTCTTCACGAAAGAAGAGAGTTCCGACCAATCGCAGTCGGAACCGAAGCAAGAGGGTCGAGAAGTCGCTGCTACGAGCGACCACAATGACGCGGCGTCAGCACAGCTAATTGCACTCAACGGAGTGCAGCAAGCGTTGGCGGTCGTGTCGAGGGTCGAAGACATCAAAGAGGTCCGAGACCGCGCCGAGGCCGTTCGCAAGTACATCGAGAGCGTAGGTCTCGGGCTCGAGGTCCAAAACAAAGCCGCGGAACTCAAGCTTCGAGCGGAGCGAAAAGCTGGCGAGATGCTCGCGGAAATGAAACTGCACGGAGGCGACCGGCGCAGTGACCAAAGTGCCGACCGAAGAACGCTAGAGGACTTGGGAATCTCGAAGGATCAATCGTCGCGTTGGCAACTGCTCGCGGCGGTCCCCGAAACCCTGTTTGATGACTTCATCGGGCAATTCACCGTTCGTCGTGTCGAACTAACGACCGCCGAGGCGCTTCGCTACGCAAGAACGATTCGTGGTCCTGGAAAGGGTGGAAAGTCCGCGACGGAAAATGATTGGCTGCCGCCAGCAACGCTGAGTGAGGTCCTTGCATCGGGAGCTAAGTTTGGTTGCATCTATGCTGCACCACCAGCGACGGGGGACGGAGAGGGAACGCTGAGCATTGATCAGTTGTGTGGATTGCCGATCGGTGATCTTGCCGCCGAGAATGCACACCTTCATTTGTGGACCAGCAATGAGCAGTGCGCGGCGGCTCATCGTGTGGTCGAGGCATGGGGGTTCAAGCCGCAAGATATTCTCGTTTGGATTAGGCCCAAACGCGGCCCGGGCCCGTATTGGCGTCGCGCTCACGAGCTGTTGATGCTCGGTGTCCGAGGTGATTGCCCATTCCAAGATAAGACCGTCCATAGCTGGATCAAGGCGAACAAGCCACGAAATGGCGGTAAGCCCTCCGCCGTCCGCGATCTGGTCGAGGCCGTCAGCCCCGGACCCTACGTCGAGCTTTTTGCGAATAAGACTGCTCGCGGATGGCAGTGCTGTCAGGTCGACGATGAAAGCTGATTGGTTCATCGCGTCCTGCGAGCGGTGCGGGAGCAAATGGTTTGCCCCGTTTCAGCCGATGCGGTGTCCACCGTGCGGCAAACTTCACCCGGCAGCCGTTCGCGGATTGCCGGATTACCTAATTTCAGACGACGAGAAAATAGACAATGAGCAAACCACCAGTGATCGAATTTCGGATGGGCCTAATCAAGGCGACTGTCTGGGAGAACCAGACGAAACAGGGATGCCGATACACGACGACGTTGACGCGGCTTTTCAAGAATGGTGACAGTTGGGTCGAGTCGACACGTTTCGGGCGAGATGACTTGCCACTAATCGAAAAGGTTGCGGCGAAAGCCCACGACTGGATATTCGCGAAGAATCAAGGCGGATGAAACATCGCCATGATTGAACAGTAAAGCCGGGCACGACGCCCGGCAGTTTGGTCAATAGTCACTTGGCAGCAGTACGGTCGTCGAGGCCCGGCTAGCTTCCGTAATGATCCAGATCTTTTCGCCTGATTTGCTTTGGTAGATCGAGAATATCCGTGCTCCGGTCCGAATTGCATCTTCGTTGGCTTCGCGGTCATGTTCACTGCAATTCCCCCAATCGCCCGATGCGTGGCGTTGCACCAGATCATAGAGCTCTTGCTCTTCCAGGTGCTCTAGCGCGCCCGGTGTCGCCCCTAACGCCCCAAGCGAGAACTTTGTGATCTCGATTATTCCATTGATATTCTCGTGCTTTGCGTTCTTATCCATGGTGGTGTCTCCAATGATGGGCATGCTGCCCGTTGCTTCCAACGGCCACCCGCCGAAGGCAAATTGTTTTCCTTCCGAGTGGCCTTTCACTCCTGCTGAAGGCCCGCTCGGAAGAAAACAATTCAAAAATCTTTGTTTGCCTTTCGCGCAGCATGCGAAGAGAGCGGCGAGCAACGGCAAGGCGAAAGACAGACGAAGTCTGGCGTAAGCGTTGCTGTGATGAGCGACCGAAGCAGAGGCAAGGCGAAAGACCACACGGTTATTCAATGTGCCATCGACTTCGTCGCTATGCCGAGTTGGTGTAGGTGTCAGATTAAACAACGAGAGTTGCCCCGTGAAAACCGGCGAAAGGGAAAGGGTATCGCCAGTTTCGCGTGCCATCGCAATCGCCACTTTCTTTGTTGTTACAAAGAGTCTGTCTAGCATGTCGAATCACAAATCTGATTGCTTATCAACATGCAGTGACAACTCAGAAGGGTTCGCCCGCCATTGAAAGGAAATCCAACATGAATGAGACCGATGTGGTCGCACGGCTCGAACGAATCGAAACGTTGCTTAGTTCGCTGGTGCAGCAAGAAAAAGTGAAGGATTTCTATACGACTTCCGAAGTCGCCAACATTCTGGGGCGTGCCGAATTTACCGTCCGCGAATGGTGCCGCCTGTACCGCATCCATGCAGAGAAACGACCTTGCGGGCGCGGGCGATCAAAAGAATGGATGATCTCGCACACCGAACTACAGCGAATCCAGAACGAAGGGCTGCTCTCGATCCGCTGAGACTTTTGCGAAGGATGCACGATGCATCTACTGAGGGATGCCATGACGAGAGGGGTTACTCCGTTACACTCCCCATTTTCGAGTAGGACGGTTTCGCTCAGCAAGATGCGAATGATCGTCTTTTTCGACAAGAGGTACTACAGGGCAAAAAAAGCACGCGATACAGTTAGATGAGAACGGCTATTTTGGCTTCTTCCTACGAGGGAAAGAAACCGACTTGCGATTGTCAATTCGCGTTGGCAGGTCAGCCAAGTCAACGTTCCAATGAGTTGCCATGACGGAACGACTGAAGAAATCGAGTCCCTGCGACAGCTCGTCTTCGGTGCTTTCATTGGGATAGTTCTTGGCAAGATATAGGCGAAGCGACTGGGGATAATGGTGTTCGTTGCCCAGTTCATCCTCGTATAGATCAATTGCGAGCTTCGTGTGGCGGATTGCTGAAAGATCGTTGTGCTTGGCTCGTTCAATCATCGCTTTCAAAACGAGGATATCAGCTTGGACTGCTTGTACCGGAATCTGAAGTGCGAGCGTTTCTGCGATTGCCAGTTGCTCAATTGCCTCATTCACAAGGTTTGCCTTCGCAAGCAATCGCGTTTGCGCCTCAGCTTCCACAAGCCGCCGGAAATCGTAGTGCGGGTTGCTGTTACTTGCCCATCGGCTTGCCTCAGAAAAGTAGAAATCCGATTTACGGTGGAAGGCGCAGGCACCGCGTGCCTCTTTGGGAGTCACCGCATCGCGTTTCCAAACATCTCCACTTGGCGGGACATGCAAATGATAGAACTCGGCAATAAGTGCGGTGGCGCGTGCGTTGCGATGCTCATCCAGATCGGAGTACAGCAAAATTCGACTGGCTGCCTCGATAGCTTGCCCAATCAGGTTGTTGATTTGTAATTCGCTCTGCTTGGAATCCTCCAGAAGATGCTTGTAGGTCACGTGCCATTCGACAGAGTCAAGTACTTCAAACTGTTCACTCAGAGCGTAGTGACCCTCTCTTAGCAACTCCAATGCCGCCTGAATCATCGGCGAAAGGTGACACAATTCTTCAGCTCTTTGCTTGAAGGTGTCTTCGTCGTGGTGTCGAACCCATTCGTTGTGGGTGTAGCGCGAAGCTCGAATCCTCGTTAACAAATCTTCCGCGCTAAGTGAAGAATAGCTGAGAGACTCTTCCGGTAACTGAAGACATCGTTCGAGCTTGCGTCGGACGGTGTCAGATGCCTTTCCGGCGAACGCTTCTCGAACTGCAGTGGTTCCGCATGAAGCTTGCTCGGCCAGACGCCGATAAACGGCGGTCAGCTTCAGGTCACCAAAGATGTGTTGCCGCGCCTCGTGTAGTAAATCGAGACGAATCGGTTTGACGGTTGGCGGACGCCCGCGGCTTTTTTTAATCTGAGACATCTAGTATTCCCTCAATACGAGGATACGGCTTCACTCCAAATTCGGCAAATTTCGGGACATGGAATGTTTTTCCGTCAATTTCCCGACAGCGAATCAAACGCTTGTTAGCTACGAATTGGCCTATTCTCCAAAGATCACTCATCTTGTCTTCGTGGAGATAATTTATGATTCAAGACGCAAACTTACAGGAGTCAACCGGCAAGAAGCCCACACCGTTGTCGCTGTCCTTGCATCGCGACTCGGTGCCAATCGATCTTGGTTTGCTCGCTAGCCAAATCGCAGTGTGCGGATATGCGGTCGTCCAAGGCGCGGGACACCAACGCGACCAATTGGCAGAGTTGGCAACCCAATTTGGAAATATTCAATTTCACGAACGGTCGGCCAGCGACGGGGTGGTCGAGATCGAATCAGCACCAGCTAACGGCAACACTGATGCGCAATTTGCCGGGCAGGGAATAGCCGCTTTTCCGTTTCATACCGACGGAAGTTATCTTGACGAAATCCGGCAAATTGACCGTGACGTTTTTGTGCGCGTTAATCCTCCTCGCGGCCTAGTTATTCAGTGTGTCCGGCCGGCGCAGTTTGGTGGCAATCTAGTCCTTTGCGATGGCTTGGCAGTGTCCCGAGCCATTCAAGCAGAGTCACCAGGATTGTTCGCTGAACTACGCCGGTTCGATGTCGCGTCTGTTTGCCGTGGCGGTCGTATCTGCACAAAGTTCCCAGTCTTCGGTTACGGGAGTTTGGGCCTCAAGGTTCGGTTTCGGTCTGACCATTTTCTTTGGGCTGATGCGGCCGGCAAGTTTGCTGTGGAGGAGTTGGTTGAACGTTATTTTCAAGACGAGAGTTTCCAAACCGAAGTGGAAATGATACCGGGCGATATGGTCATCATTGACAATCACCGGATGCTGCATAGTCGAAAGGCGATTGTTGGTGACACGCCGCAGGGGAGACTGATGCGACGTATCTGGATTGCGGCAGAAACCGAATACCTATTTGCACGATCTGGCGCGACCACGCAACAGAGCTACTTGGAAGACGCAACGGTCGACGACTACCGAACGGTTTCATCGCCATTGCCATTTCGCGATCGATTGCAGTGGCCGACCGTGGGAGGTTCGTCTCATGGCGCATAACCCTGCTAACGAACTGGTTGTAGCAATACTTCATCAGGCCGTTCCACCGCCAAGGATCGGTAATACATTGAAACCGATGAAACCTGGGGGCTATAGGGACAGTGGAGCTGACATTGCGTTTGCGCTGCGTTCTATGGGAATCAAAATCGTAACTGAATGTCGTGTTCGGCCAGACGATGACTCTGGCTGGTCCTTTCCTGATTCTGAAATTGGAATCGATAACGCGATAGCGCGTGGTGCCAATTGCCTTTGGTTGAACACAGTTCTCTATGAAGGCCATTCGATTGAACAGTGGCTACACCGTGTTCGGATTGTTGGGCAGCATCCCAGCATGGTTCATCGATGCGATGACAAGTACGAAACGAATCAGCTACTCCGTCACTCGGGCTGTCCGGTGGTTGACAGTCGACTCGTCGACCTTCGCAAAGATGAGACGCCGATTGAATTTCCCGTTGTAATCAAGCCAGTACGTGGGCGAGGCAGTCAAGGTGTTCGCGTGATTCTGGATGCCCAACAATGGCGAGCGGCGGTAGACGATTTTCTCACGCAGGGGTCGTTTGGGACAATCGCGATACTCGAGCCGTTCCTTGCAGGCGAGGAATGCACGGTCACTATCATGCCGCCTGGAAGGTTTTCATTGCATGAGAAAGCCTGTGACTTTGAATCGCCGTGGTGCCTTCCTCCGGTGCAAAGATTTAATCATGAATTTGGCGTGGCACCCTACAATGGTACGGTCGCAGTGACCAAAAACAGCAGAGTCTTCGACAACCGAGAGTGTCGGGCGGCGACTACGAAAGAGCTGATGCAAGCATGCGTGCTGGCATATGGCATCGTCGACGCTCGCGCACCGATTCGGATTGATTGCAGGAAAGACCATGAAGGTCGTTGGCTGATGTTTGACCTCAATGCAAAGCCGAATATGACCGGGGCAGGTCGTCCCGGTCGAGAGAATCAGGATGGACTCGTTGCCATGGCCAGCATCTCTACGGGGCTGAGTTACCGAAATCTTGTCTCTGACCTAGTAGTCAATTCGTGGACGGTTGAGGAAATCGACTCTCCGTAGGTCTACCCAGAAAATGGCGAACAGGAGCAATCTTGCAGTTGACTAGCGTCCCGCAAAATGAGACAATCGTCCCATGGAAAGCACTGCAAACTACATGGGAGAGCTTGTTCGTATTGTGAATGGGGCACTTCGTCTCGATCTGGACAAGGTTCGTAACTACACCGCTTTTCTGGCTGATAAGCTAGAGAAGTCAGGGGATGCGTCCTCGGCAGCGCGTCTAAGGCGAATGCTGGAGGAGACGGAGAGTCAGTTGAGGCCAGTTGGGACGAGCTTTGCAGTCCAGACGCCAGTCGACTCTGAAAGCCGCTTTCCACTTGTCGAAAAAGTGAAGTTTGACGCTGAGTCAGAGCCTCCCATCGTTCTTGAGCCCGAGCAATGGTCGATCGTTAATGAGTACCTGAGTATCGCCAAAAGTTCCGCTCAGGCAGAGGCGGAGGGAATCGTTGGATCGCTGAGTCTTCTTCTTTGCGGTCCACCCGGAACGGGAAAGAGTCGGCTAGTTCGCTATATCGCCGGGGAGCTTGGTCTCGAACTCTATATCGCAAGACTGGACGGTTTGATCTCGTCCTACGTTGGAAGTACTTCCAAAAACATCCGTGCGATCTTTGAGTTTGCAGCGAGCACCCCATGCATTCTGTTTCTTGACGAATTCGATGCAATCGCAAAGGTCCGAGGGGATGCGCAGGAACTGGGTGAATTGAAGCGTGTTGTCAACAGCTTTATCCAGAACTTAGACATGATCGGGTCTCAGTCGCTTGTTATCGCTGCGACGAATCATGACGAGTTGCTTGATGCAGCAGTTTGGCGTCGGTTTGCCTATCGGCTGATGCTGCAATATCCCAGCGCTGATGCAAGGCGTGAATTGTGGAGTTCCTTTGCGAAGTCACTCAAATTTTCAAAGCGCGACCTCGAACTGTTGGTTGACCTCTCCGGTGGTTTTTCTGGCTCTGACATTGCGGAGGTATGTCGCCGACTTCAGCGACGACGTATTACATTTGAGCAAAGTCCAACACTCAAGGATGCCTTTGAAGTTCTCCGGAATTTGAGCATGGGAGAGGGGGAGATGCGGAGGTTCCTTGCCGAGCTGAATGGTAAAGACGTGTTGGCAGTCGTGTCAGCACTTCGAGAACGCGACGAGAGTTTGTATAGCCACGCGGCAATTGCAGCGTTACACGGAGTGACAAAGTCAACGGCTCATCGTTGGGCGAAAGGCGAGGGGTAAATGGCAAAAGGAAAAACGGATGGTCGTCAAGAACGACTGCTGATCAAAGTCATCATGCCCAAGCAGGGTGCTGAACGGAAGGTCTCCGGCGGTGGAGGCAAGGGGAAGCCATTTCGTGATGTCGACTCCAAATATCGTTCGCGGCTTTCGGGGCAGGTATCTGCAATCAGAAAAGCGGTGGCTCCCCAAATTAAGACAGCGGGAGCGGCTCCAGTTCGTGTCAAACTACTCGGCAAAGCGACAGCGAAAAGCCATCGTCCTAAGCAGCTCTTTTCCGACAATACTTGTCCGATAGTTGGAGGTGGCGGTGTCGGAGAGCTGTTCATCAAGGCGACACACGACGGACTGGAAAGCCTTGTTGACGTGATTGAAACAGGTGATTCAGATCAGATCATCAAGGAGCTTTCGTGTGTGGAAGCAATTGAGCCGATCACGCCGCGTTTTCGACGCAACGGTCTAAACGCCCGCGATCTGCTCCGGCGAAGTCCACGTGGTACCGACGGTTTTGTCACTCGCGTCAAGCTATTCGACTTCGGTGATGACGAGGACCAAGAGAAACTGCTGGCTGATTTTCGTCGACGCTGTCACGTGAATGGAATGGAAATTCAAGAGTCACGAGGATACTCATCAAGGAGCTACACTTTTCCGGTTCAGTGCGAAACTGTTGAGGAACTTGAGAAGCTGTCTCGCATCATTGGTGTCCGCTCGATCAACCCGATGCCGTTGATTCGGACGATTCGTCCAAAGATGATTGACACAAAACCGCTTCCAAAGATGCCGACTCCCGATGACGTCGAAGGTGAGTTCCCAGTAGTTGTCGTCGTAGATAGTGGAGTATCCGACGAAATCGACGGCCTCGAACGTTGGGTCGTCGGTCGTGAGTCTGCCGTCGCCGACGAATACGAGAATACTGAACACGGTACGTTTGTCGCCGGACTGATTTGTTGGGGTGACGTACTCAACCCGACGATTGACGGATTGGACCGAAGCCCATGCGGTGTGTTTGATCTCCAGGTCATCCCCAACAGTGATCCTGATAAGGGTGAGACGGACCACCTGCTTGAGGGCGAATTCCTGTTTTCGCTTGAAGAAGCTCTCCAGCAACATGCGAATTCGTTCAAAGTTTGGAATCTGTCGCTAGGCACTGATGAAGTTTGCTCGCTCGACAGGTTTTCCATTCTGGCTGAAGAACTGGACAATCTTCAGGAAAAGTATCAGGTTTCATTTGTGGTTGCGGCTGGCAACTTCACAACGCCACCGTTGCTCGACTTTCCACGAATTGACGCTCAGCTCGAACAAGGTCGCATCACGGCACCAGCCGACAGCATTCTTTCGGTGACCGTTGGTGCCGTTTCACATGTTGGCTACAAGAAGGATGGCCCGAAGCAGCATCATCCCACGCCTTTCTCGCGACACGGTGCTGGGCCGAACCACATCATCAAGCCCGACCTGGTCCACTACGGCGGAACGTGCTCAACCGATTTCAGCCATCAATCAGGAATCCGATCGGTCAGCAAAGATGGTTCGGCTGAAAATCTCGGGACAAGTTTCGCAACACCGCTTGTTTCGAGAACGCTTGCCCAGATTTACCACCATGTCACTCCAACGCCATCGCCGGTTCTTGCTCGCGGACTGTTGACGCACCATGCCCGTGATCCGCGGACTCGATTGCGAGTTCCCGACGGCGATGAAAACTTTTTCGGGTTCGGGTTGCCCGCAACCGTTCCGTATTGTCTTGAGTGTTCACCGCACACCTCAACGCTTGTCTTTGATGATGTTCTACGGCCCGGTTATTTCTTGGAGTGGGACAATTTCCCATATCCGCCCTCGCTTTGTCGTGACGGTCGCTACTTTGGCGAGATTTGGATGACGGTCGCATTCGCACCCACGCGAGGTTCACGCTGGGGCACCGAGTACTGCGAAACTCACATTGAAGCAAATTTTGGCGTCTATTTTCGTGAGCGTTCGCGAGAGACTGGCGAACTGAAACCGAAACCAAAGTTTCGTGGCCTAGTTCCACCGGAGCACAAGAACAAAGGGCAACTGTACGAGTCGTACCAGGTGGAAAAGCTTCGCAAGTGGGCACCTGTTCGCACTTACCATGGGAACATGGGCGAGAACGGGGAACGCGGAGATCGTTGGCGTCTTAAGCTGCAATTGCTTTCACGCCACGGTGTTGAGCGAACCGAAAAGCCGCAACCGTTCTCGTTAATTGTGACGATCGCTGATCCTGAAAACAAAGTGATGGTCTACGACGAAATGGCTCGATTGATTCGCAACCGATTTCAATCGCAGAACTTGACGGTGAGGGCCGGTGCGCGAGTGAGGGCAAAGCAATGACAAAGCCAGTCGTGAAGATTCAGACACCAAGCGTTCCTCCTCTTCAAATGAAGAAACCGGATGGGTCGCTCTATCAGCGACCAGAAGAAGTGGAAGCGTCGCTCGTTGAGCTGTACGGCGTTACGCGAGACGATGTCGCACAGCGTTCAACTCTCACTGACAAAAACGATTCGTGTTTCATTCGATCAGAGTGTGTCTTGCACTTCGTACGTCAGAATCGTTGCGGGCATTCGCCAGAAGCGTTCGGGTTGCTTTTCCAATCGCTTCGACAACGATTGTTACGTGGCCTATGGGTTCCAATGGAGCGGTTGCCGGGAGAGACGGAAGAGGAGAAAGTCAGTTTCCACAAAGACGTCCGGGACTTTGCGCTAGATCACTTTCTTTCGATGATGTGCTCAGATAAGGCTGGTTACGATACACGTCTCGATCACTTTGAATGCAGATTCAATCAGTGTCTCCGGGCAGATCGAGTTGATGCGACGCGAAAGGTACTGCGTCGCCCTAAGCTGCAGTCGATGCCAGATGCAGAGGCGGATTCGGTAGTTTCTGAGTTCGGGCCTGAATTTGTTTCGATTTTTCAGAACAAAACTCCAAATTCTGAAGGAATTGCTTACCGGAATGAGATAGTTGCCGCGATTAACGCTATGCAGAAGGACGAAAAGCAAGTCCTTCAGCTTGTAGCCATGGGATACTCAAATGTCGAGATCGCACGGCTGGTCAATTGTTCTGACAAAACGGTGTACAACCGGCGAAAACGGGCGGAGGCAAAGATTGCTGAGTTTGTCGATTTAGGGGATAGAAAATGAGCCAAGAACATAGTCGTGAGAACGTGCTGTATGCATTCGCAGTCGAACCACAGCACGACCAAGCAACGCTGGAGCGCTACGTTGCCCTCAACCCTGAATTGAAAGCGGAACTTATTGAACTGGCTTGGGAACTGCAAGTTTCTGAGAACGACCTGGAATCAGCCCCGGAAGTTATTGATGATCCGGGTTTAGATGCAGCATGGGAACAATTCCGGTCAGCTGGGTCCTCGTACTCAAGAGACGTCAATCCTTTCCGTGAGGCAAGAGGACAGAAGTTCGTTGAACTTTGCGAATCGTTGTCGCTGCCACGTGCATTCGTGGTCGCCATTCGAGATCGCAGAGTACTGGTGAACACTATCCCGAAGAAGTTCGTTGCAACCGCGGCAAGCGCGCTTGGCGTGACATCTGATGTACTCTTTAAGTTCCTGTCAGAGTCACCGCAAATCCTGAACTCATTGGAATTCAAGGCTGATCGAAAGCCACAAGTTCTTAAGCAAATTTCATTTGAAGAGTTGATCGAGAAAACCGAGTTCTCGGAAGCAGAACGGAAGTCCGCATTGGGGTATCTCGATAGTGACCGATCGACTTGAACTTGCGAGGCAGCGCGCTGCGGCTCTTCACTTCGACGCGGTCGCGGCTGGTCGTAATCCCCATACACCTTATGAATTTGCTCGCGGCGAAGCAGAGCGACGTGGAATCGAAGTTAGCCGCGTTCCGGTCGGCGATGTCCGATTATGCGGTGGCCGCGCTGTGTTTGACCCAGATGCTTGGCTAATCTTGCACGAAGATAGCGGCTGCAAGTTCACTGATGCATTTCTTGTTTCGCACGAAATCGGACATGTTGAACTCGGTGGCGAAGCAGACTTTTTTGCCGTGAGCGACGTTGATCCCATTCGTTCATCAGGCTCTACAGGTGTGGGAACCGATTGGGTCGTCGACTACAGCAGTCGCGAGCGGCGAGAAGTTCAAATGGACCTTTTCGCTCGTGAGTTCTTGTTGCCTCGTAGCTGGATGCGTGTGCTTCACCTTGAGCAAGAACAATCAGCAACCGAAATTTCCGCGCTGGTGGGTGCTCCAAAGCCCGTAGTTTTCCAGCAATTGCTTGACGCCGTTCTGTTGCCAGTGATGGAAGTTGGAGCGTCGCAGTCCCACGGGAGCACCCTCGCATACAACGACAGCCAGTCTGAAGCGATGCGGTACTCAGGTGACACCGCGTTCATGCTCAAAGCTGGACCGGGGACGGGAAAGACACGAACGCTTATTGGACGGGTGGAGCATTTAGTCGAGTCAGGAGTTGCACCCGAACGTATTCTTGTTTTGACCTTTTCCAACAAGGCCGCTGGCGAGCTATCAGAACGGCTGGCTGCAATGAATCCGGATGCTGCAGCAAAGGTCTGGGTGGGAACTTTTCACTCATTTGGACTCGATATCGTTAGGCGATTCCACGACAAACTGAATCTCCCATGTGATCCGTCCTTGGTTGACCGTGCGGATGCGATATCAATGCTTGAGCATGCCTACGCAGGCTTGGACCTCAAGCATCTGAAGAACCTGCAGTATCCATCCCTCGAAATATCAAGGGCTCTGGACGCGATTTCTCGCGCTCACGACGAAGTTGTCGGAGTTGAGCGGTATTGCGAACTGGCAGATCATATGTTGAGCGACGCATTAGAGGAGGATGACGTCATCCGTGCGGAGCAATGCGTGGATGTCGCAACGATTTTTGCAGCGTACGAAACGCAAAAGTCCGCTAAGGGACGGGTCGACTTTGGAGATTTGGTGTCGATGCCGGTGCGACTCTGCGAGCAAGACTCAGAGGTTCGTGAGTATTTGTCCACACTCTACGAGCACGTTCTTGTCGATGAATTTCAGGATGTAAATCGCGCGAGCGTCCGTCTACTTAAGGCGTTATCTCCGAACGGAAAAAATCTCTGGGTCGTCGGTGATGCTCGCCAGTCGATCTATCGTTTTCGCGGCGCGTCACTGTTCAACATACAGCGATTCTGTAACGACGATTTTCCAGGTGGTGTAACTGGCGAACTCGACTTGAGCTATCGCAGTGTTCCCGAGGTGAACCAAGTGGTTCATCATTTTGCAAGTACGACGATGGGCGCAACGGGTGAACCGGTCGCGACCAATCGAGGCTCGTTGGGTCATTGTCCAGAGGTCCACGTCGTTGAAGAGAAGACGGGCGAGGTGCTGGCGATCGCTGACGCCATCACGTCAATGCTCAAGAGCGGACACAGATACCGTGATCAGGCAGTGCTGTGTACCGGCAACGATCGCTTAGCAGAGATCGCTAGAGACTTGGAGCGGTTAGGGATTCCAGTCCTCTTCCTGGGAAACCTTTTTGAGAGAAGCGAAATTCGCGACTTGCTTTCGCTTGTCTCGCTTTTGGTCGACGGCAGGACGATGGGGTTGCTACGCACAGCAACCATGTGCGAATTCACAATGCAGATTTCTGATGTATCTGCTGTCATCGACCAACTGCGAGCGCAAAAAGCGAAACCGATGGATTGGTCCAAGGGCACTTTTGTTGTGGAGTCACTAACGCCTGGAGGCAAAGAGTCACTGGACAATCTTGGCATTGCCCTTGGTGGGTTTCACACCGGTTCAAACCCTTGGACAGTTTTGGCAACTTTGCTTTTTGATCGCACACGAATGGCGGCAAATCTGGCATCGGTTGGCGACGTGCCATCTCGTGCCAAGAGTGTTGCAATTTGGCAATTCATGAATTTCGCGAGACACGCTCCAGGCGGACGTGGAACGCCGACCTTTCGACTGCTTGAACGCATTCGGCAGTTGGTGCTTAATTCTGATGATCGCGAGTTGCGACAGCTACCAAAGGCTGCAGACGGCATTGATGCCGTTAGGCTGATGACGATGCACGGAAGCAAGGGGCTGGAATCAGGTGTTGTCCATATTCCTGGCTTGACGTCCGCCGGAATACCGAGGTCAGCAGGATCACAGCTTAGTGGAGTCGTTACGCCGCCCGACGGAATGATCGAAGGAACAACTGACTCTGGTTACGAAGCGGTCAAAAGCGGCTTAGAGGCTGAACAAGCCAGTCTGTTTTTCGTCGCATTGTCCCGCGCCGAGGATAGGTTGTTTCTTTATCGAAACGAAAAGCGGTCGGACGACAAGAAGCAATCCGCATCGAAATTTCTTACTTGCTTGAATGGCGTTGTTTTGGAGCGACATATTGCGCCAGCATCTGCTTTCAACGATACGGTAAGCGAAACGGCCACCAGAATCACGGTGGAAGAACCGTTCTGCATCACCGACCATCACGTGCGTCTTTATCATAAGTGTCCCCGCCGATTTCTCTACGCACACGTGCTTGAGAGCGGGGGTCGGCGAATGGAGACGCCATACATGAAGCTGCATGACGCGGTACAGGACGTGGTAAACCACGCGGCGTTAAATCCCGGAGTGCAACTGTCGAGGAAAGAAGCAGAGAAGTTGCTGCTTCAGGCGATGTCAGAAAGAGGATTCTCTGACGACGAAGCTGCGTTAGAGTTCAGGAAGATCGCATCGGATTTGGTTAGGTACTTGGTCGCTTGTTCATCCGAAATCGAGTTTCTGCCTTCAGAACCAGGGCAAGTCGAAATCACCGGAGGAAAGGTGGTCGTCACGCCGGACCAAGTTTTTCGTGACGAAAATGGAAACGCCGTTGTTCGCCGCATCCGCACCGGGCATCTTTCAAGCGAGGAAGCTGAATCCTTAGAGTCGACCGCACTTCAGATTTCTGCCGAGATACATTCTGATCGCGACAGCGCTGAAATTGTGAACCTAGCCGACGGGAAAAGGACGCCACTGAAAATGTCGAAAACAAAGCTGGACAACCGTCATGTAAAACTGAATGCGATCGGGGCGAGCATTGTTTCCGGACGTTTTTCGATCAAGGAAAGTAAGACTTGTCCGCTGTGCCCTGCGTACTTCATTTGCGGCAACTTGCCGGTCGGCGAAATGTCAAAAAAAATCTCTGACTGATTACCGGTTATTCCGATCTCACGCGATTAACTCTCCAGACCGAGGCAATTCCGCACTCGGCAAAACTTTGGAGATTTTTTCGATGAGTAAAGAAGATCAGAAAAGCAGGGGCTTTCGTGTTTTGGTCGCCAACGACCAATTGAAGTTCAAACCATATCAAGTTGATGATCCCGTTCCGTTGGGTCGCCAAATCCTTGAGATCGCTGGCTACGATTCGGACGGCGACGCCAGTCTCGCTGCCATTCTGGAAAATGGCGACTTCGAGGACATTCGCTTAGATGAGAAGGTTGATCTGCGAAAACGAGGCGCTGAGCGATTCATTGCATTCCGAACCGACCGCAGTTATCGCTTCGAGGTTGAGAACGACCAGCAACACTGGGGCAAGCCGCTGATTAGCGGCAAAGTCCTGCGGCGACTTGCAAAAGCTGGTGATGATGAGGTGATCTACCTTGAGGTCCGAGGCGGTCAAGATCGACTAGTCGATTCGACCGACCTGGTGAATCTTGAAGAGCCAGGCGTGGAACGCTTCTTCAAAGCACCTAAGCCTGATCCAAGTGTTCAGATCATCGTGAACACACGAGAGAAAACCGTGCCGTCCGAAGACGTGACGTTCGATCAAGTCGTTCAGCTGGCGTTTCCCGGAAGTCACGGAGATACCGAAGAATTCACTGTCACTTACGACGGTGCGTTGTCATGTCCAACCGACGGCAATCTAGGTGCCGGCGGAACCGTTAAAGTCAAACAAGGAACTATTTTCAGTGTCAAACGAACTATTCGATCGTAGTGCTGACTTGAAACGCCTGCGTGAGGAGGGTTACTGCGTCGAGAAAGTCGGCGGGTTCCTTCTCATGCGGGACGTTCCTTACGTCGGCAAGGACCAAAAGGTCCGCTATGGAACTCTGGTCTCCGAACTGAGTGAATCAGGCAACCAGACGCATAAACCTACCAATCACCAAGTGCATTTCGTAGGTGATTCTCCCTGTGATGCATCCGGGAAACCGCTGAACATCAACGACAGGGCAGCGAGCATCAAGCTGGCAAACGGGATGGTGGCAACGCATTCGTTCTCAAGTAAACCAAGCGGTGGTTACACCGACTACTATGAGAAGATGACAACCTACGCGAACTTGCTGGTTGGACCTGCGTCGGTCATTAACCCAGGTGTGTCGGCGAAGTCGTTACGAGTGCCTTCCGCAGATGATGACACCGTATTCAAATACACGGAAACGGCATCGGATCGGGTTGGTATCGGCGAACTGACGAGGAAACTAGAGAACGACGTCATCGCGATTGTAGGACTTGGCGGCACCGGTTCCTACGTGCTTGACGGTGTTGCCAAAACGCCGGTGCGAGAAATCCGGCTTTTCGATAACGATGTATTCCTGCAGCACAACGCGTTTCGTGCTCCGGGGGCAGCATCTATCGAGCAACTTCGTGAGGTCATGCCCAAAGTTGAGTACTTCACCAAGATGTATTCAGCAATGCGCAATGGAATCATCCCCAACGCCGTAGCTCTCGACAGTTCTAACGTCGGTTTGCTTGACGGGGTGACGTTTGCCTTCCTATGCATGGATGCTGGCGAGGCTAAGCGGGCGGTTGTCGAGAAACTCGAAGCGATGGACGCATCATTCATTGATGTTGGGATGGGAGTCGAGCTGATTGATGGATTGCTCAGCGGGATATTGCGAGTCACCACTAGTGTTCCTGGCGAACGCGATCACGTTCGCAAGGGAGGCGTATCGTTCAAAGGTGATGACGCCGAAGACTTGTACGCATCAAACATTCAGGTCGCTGACCTGAATGCGTTGAATGCGATGCTCGCGGTGGGGAAGTGGAAAAAGATTAGGAGCTTCTATTGTGATCTCAAAAAAGAGGTCTATTCCAGTTACACCATCGATACCAACAAGATCGCCAACGGGTTTGAAACGTGATGAAGTATGAAACGCTGAAACACGAATTTGTAACGCACTTTCCTGACCAACCTGAATCAGGAGTGCTTTACATTTCGATTGAGTACAAAAGCGTGTCGCATCTTTGCTGCTGCGGTTGTGGCGAAGAAGTCGTCACTCCACTGAGTCCGGCGGACTGGCAGATCACCTACGACGGACGAAGCATTTCGCTAAGTCCGTCGATCGGTAGCTGGACGCTTCGATGCCGCTCGCACTATGTGATTACGCGGGGAAGAGTGCGCGAGGCGGGGCAATGGACCGACGAGCAAATCGTTGCTGGTCGAAGAAGAGATCGGCTTGCCACAGAGCGTCAGCACGGTACTCAGACCCAACTTGGCGAGACGATGCCCAAAGCAGTGCAAAAGCCCAGGTCTTGGTTCGCGAAACTGGTTGATTGGCTATTTGGTCGCTAGCTTTCCCCGAGATAATGTTCGTACAGAACGAAAGCCCTGGTGATCCAGGTCTTTCGCGGAGTTGCCTGCGTGACTCGGAGCAACATGGTTCGACCAGTGGTCTTAGATTGGCTTAGCCGAAAACGCTCTTGATAACTTCTTGCTCCTTAGTCGGGAATAGATGCCGATAGCGTTTCCGCATGGCTTCGGTAGTATGACCAACCCAAGCGTCGATGATTCGTTGATCGACGCCCTGCGACGCACAGTTGCTGCAAAACGAGTGTCGAAGACAGTGCCACCCGCGAATGACTTCCCACTTTGAGCCGGCCAGCGTCCGTTGGAAGTGGTCATTCGCTTCGTTGCGAGTAATTGGCAACAGGCTCTCGCGACTCTTTTTGCTGCGGGCGATATCAGGAATGCAAAACGTGTGCAGGCCACCTGGATGAACCGTTCGCCACTGCTTGATCGCCTTGGTCAGGCGATCCGACATGGGGACACGCCTAGTTGACCGTTGCCCACGAACTCGCTTTTTCTCGCGAACGACCATGTGTGTTGTGTTGAAGTCGACAAGCCGTGACCGCATCAACTCGCTCCGTCGAGCGCCCGTGTGAGCCGCCGCGACGAACATCGGATAGATGAACGGATGGTTTGCGGTAAGCTCGACAAAGTCAAGCAGCTCCTCAACCTGCTCGCGCGTCAAAAAGAGGCAGTCCCATAAATCTAGGGCAGCGGCCTCGTCCAAATTGCCACGCTCGATTTGCTCTGCAATCTCTTGCATCGTTTGAAAGTGCGGTTTTTCATCCGTCTTCGGAAAGCGAACTCCCTTCAGTGGGTAAGGAGTCGCGACGATGCTCTCCGCCAACGCCCCATTCCAGACGCTACGGAGTGTGACGAGTTCCTTTCTGATTGTCGCCGGGCTCAGCTTTCGACCGCGAATCCCTGGCGCCTTGGCTCGCTTCTGAACGTAGGTCTGTAACGTCTCACGAGTGAGTGAATCTATGGGGAATCGAGCACCAATGTGTCGCTCCAGATGGGTCTGGTGCGTCTTCATGCCGTCAACTGTAGTGTCCTCTAATGCATCGTCCGGTATTCCGTCAAAGTACCGCTGGAACAGTCCCGAAAGCTGAACCCGTTCGGTGGCCGATCGCTTGGATTCCAGCTTTCCATCGGAGAGAAGAAATATCGGAGCGTCTGCGTTGTCAGGCAGCTCCAAACGCCCACTTTCAACCAGCCGAATATTCTCTTCCAGCCGGTGAAGCCTTGTTTGTGCTTCCGTCTCGTCTTTTGTTTTCAGGGAACGTTTGTACTTGCGACCGGCAAATCGAAAGCTGATGTGGAAGTTGCCGGAGGGATCATTTTGGAGCCATGCCATTTTCTCGGTCTCTCTCAATCGAAGTGAGAGTGAGCCTAGCTCTGGGCGACGTGCACAGGCCAGCGACGCAAGCCCAACACAAACGCAGGGGTGCCACTGATCTGCCACTGATGGTTCTGAGAGCGCATGAAAAAAGGACTCAGAGCCAATGCCCTAAGTCCTTTTCTCACAAAGAGTACCGAAGGAGGGACTCGAACCCTCACTCCCTTGCGGGAACTGGATTTTGAATCCAGCGCGTCTGCCATTCCGCCACTCCGGCATTTCATCTCGGCCGTTTGAATGCCGAGAGGTAAGAGTATCTTAACCCTTGACCGATTTTGCAAGCCGGGCTCGCAGAACTCTTTAGGCGAGCGATCGCAGCACTTTGCCCGCTGCGGCGATCGTTTGGTCGATCATCGCTTCGGTATGCGTTCGGCTGAAAAACATCGCCTCGAATTGGCTGCAGGGTAAATAGACCCCTTCGCCGATCAGGCCCCAGAAATAACGCCCGAACGCCTCGCGGTCGCAGCGGTCGGCGTCGGCCCAGCATTGGACGGGATCGGGGCTGAAAAACAATGTGACCATGCTGCCGACGTGGCTGACCGTGTGGGGGATTCCAGCGTCGGTGGCGGCTTTGCCCAGGCCGGCGGCCAAACGGTCGCCGAGTGATTCCAGATACGCGTACGGTGGGTCCTCTTTCAGAATCTTCAGCGTGGTGCTGCCTGCGGCGACGGCGACCGGATTTCCGGCTAGTGTGCCCGCTTGGTACACCTTACCGGCCGGTAACACGTTATTCATGATGTCCGCGCGACCTCCGTAGGCCCCCAGCGGCATACCGCCGCCGACGATCTTTCCCAGCGTGGTCATGTCGGGCGTGATGCCGAAGCGTTCTTGGGCACCGCCCATCGCTAGTCGGAAACCGGTCATCACTTCGTCGAAGATCAAGATCGCTCCACTGGCCGTCGTTTGCTCGCGAAGGCTTTTCAAGAACTCCATCGTTGCCGGAACGCATCCCATATTGCCGACGACCGGTTCCAGGATCACTGCCGCGATCTCGCTGCCGTATTTTGCGAAGGCATCGACGATTCCTTGCACGTCGTTGTAGGAAAGGACGATCGTGTCGCCGCCGGCGCCCGGTGTCACGCCGGGCGAATCGGGTACGCCCAGGGTTGCCGCGGCGCTGCCGGCGGCTACCAACAGCGAATCGACGTGACCGTGATAGTTGCCCGAAAACTTGATGATCTTGTTGCGTCCGGTGGCACCGCGGGCGACGCGAATGGCGCTCATCGTTGCTTCGGTGCCGCTGTTGACCAGGCGAACTTTTTCGATGCTGGGGACCGCTTCGATGATCTGCTCGGCCAATCGCGATTCGGCCTCGGTCGGTGCCCCGTAACTGGTCCCACGGCTGGCGGCTTGCACGATCGCATCGATCACTTCGGGCAGTGCGTGGCCCAAGATCATCGGGCCCCAGGAACCGATGTAATCGAGATAGCGACGGCCATCGATATCGAACAGATACGGTCCTTCGGCTCGTTCGATGAACAACGGAGTACCGCCGACGGCCCCGAAGGCTCGGGCGGGACTGTTCACGCCGCCGGGCATCAATTGGCGTGCGCGTTCAAAGGCGGCGGCGCTTCGGGGGCCGATGTCGTAGTGCATGATTGAAATCGATTCGTGAAAGGTTGCGAAGTTGAGCGACGAATCGACTACCAGGTTCGTGCGTTCTCGTACTCGGTGATCTTCGATTCGTGCAGCAACGTTTGTGCGATGTCGTCCAATCCGTGCAACAGGTTGTGACGACGACTGGAATCGACTTCGAAAGATCGATCAAAACCTTGGCCGTCGGAGATCGTTTGATCTTCCAAATTGACGGTCAACTGGTACGGGGAATTTGCTTCGGCACGCTTGAACAATTCATCGATGTCGGCTTCGGAAAGCTTGATCGGAAGAACGCCGTTCTTGAAACAGTTGTTAAAGAAGATGTCGGCAAACGAAGGCGCCAGCACGACTCGGAACCCGTAGTCTTCCAGCGCCCAAACGGCGTGTTCGCGAGAAGAACCGGATCCAAAGTTTTGGCGCGCGACCAGGATCGACGCGCCTTTCACGTTGGCTTGATTGAGTTCGAAGTCTGGATTCGGTGTTGTACCATCGTCCAGGAAACGCCAATCGAAAAACAGAAACTGGCCAAAGCCGGTTCGTTCGATCCGCTTCAAGAATTGCTTGGGAATGATTTGGTCGGTGTCGACATTGGCGCGGTCCATCGTCGCAACGGCGCCGGCGTGAATGGTAAAGTTTTGCATTAGAAGTAGGTATCAGGTTACAGGTATCAGGGAAAAGCCAACTGGCAGACAGATTGGTTCCGTTGGAGGAAACATAAAACCTGTCGCCTATTACCTCTTTTTACTTGTAGTTCCAGCCGCGGATGTCGACGAAGTGACCTTCGACGGCGGCGGCGGCGGCCATGGCGGGGCTGACCAAGTGAGTGCGTCCGCCCTTGCCTTGTCGGCCTTCGAAGTTGCGGTTGCTGGTGCTGGCGCAACGTTCGCCCGGTTCCAGCTTGTCGGGGTTCATGGCCAGACACATGCTGCAGCCGGCTTCGCGCCAATCGAATCCGGCTTCGATAAAGACCTTGTCGAGTCCTTCTTTTTCGGCCTGCAGTTTCACTTGCCCGCTGCCGGGCACGACCATGGCGTTAACCTCCGATGCAACGTGATGTCCTTTGACGACAGCGGCTGCGGCACGAAGGTCTTCGATGCGGGCGTTGGTACACGAACCGATGAAGACTCGGTTCAGCGTCACGTCCTGGATCGGCATGCCCGCTTTCAAGCCCATGTATTCGAGTGCGCTGGCGGTCGACTTCTGTTCCGTCGCATCGGTGAAATCCGACGGATCGGGAACGCGATCGGTGACGCTGCGAACTTGGCCGGGGTTGGTGCCCCAAGTGACTTGCGGTTGAATGTCTTCGCCGCGGTACACGTTGGACACGTCGTAGGTGGCGCCCGCGTCGGTCGGCAATTGTTTCCAACGCGCGATCGCGGCGTCGAAGTCCTTGGGCGATTCGGGAAGTCCGCGCAGGTAATCGAACGTGGTTTGATCCGGCGCGATCATGCCGGCGCGGGCACCGGCTTCGATCGACATATTGCACACGGTCATGCGTTCTTCCATCGATAACGCGCGGACGCAGTCGCCGGTGAATTCGAGCACGTATCCGGTGCCGCCGGCGGTTCCCAACTTGCCGATCAAGTACAAGATCATGTCCTTGGCCGTGACACCGCGAGGCAACTTGCCGTCGACTCGCAGTTCCATATTCTTGGGTTTGAACTGCAACAACGTTTGCGTGGCCAGAACGTGTTCGACTTCGCTGGTTCCGATCCCGAAGGCGAGCGATCCGAACGCGCCGTGAGTGGCGGTGTGCGAGTCGCCACAGACGATCGCCATGCCGGGTTGGGTGTAACCGTTCTCGGGGCCGATGACGTGAACGATGCCTTGGCGGACGTCGTGGATATCGAACAGCGTGACACCGAACTCTTTGCAGTTTTCTCGAAGCGTTTCGATCTGCTTGCGGCTGATCGGATCGGCGATCGGCAGGCTGCGATCAGACGTCGGGACATTGTGGTCGGGCGTCGCGATCGTTCGCTCGGGGCGGCGGACCGGGCGGTTGTTCAGCCGCAATCCTTCGAAGGCCTGAGGGCTGGTCACTTCGTGGACCAAGTGCAGATCAATGTACAAAATGGCCGGGCCCGACTGGGGCGCGTCGACGATGTGCTGGTCCCAAATTTTTTCGAGCATGGTCCGCGGAGCGGACTTGTTGGCGTCGGTCATGTGCGTTTTTGCCGCTGCAAAGGGCGGCTCAAAAGGGAGAAAAACGGTTGATTTACCTGCCACTGTCAACTGTCCTCGGCGGACTGTCAACGGCTAGCGGCGTTTTGTCGGGCGGACGTCGCGAGCGGGCTCGCCCCGCGGCGGCAGCGAGTTCGCCCCGGGGAAGCGGGGGAGACAAAATCGTCTGAGGCGGCCGAGCTCGAGAAGGTTCGGGTCAAACCGAATAATACTGACGATACCAATCGACAAAGTTCTTGACGCCGGTTTCGATCGAGGTTGCCGGTCGGAAGCCGACGGCCGATTCGAGGGCTTCGATGTCGGCAAATGTGGCGGGCACGTCACCGGGCTGCATTGGCATCAGATTCCGATTCGCCTTCATCCCCAGAGCTTCTTCGATGACTTCGATGAATCGGCCCAGTTCGACCGGTTCGTTGTTGCCGATGTTGTAGACGCGATAGGGCGCCGCGGAGGTCGACGGGTTGGGGTTGGCGGAGTCCCAACTCGGATCGGGGACCGCGATCTGTTGGCTGGTTCGGTCGACGCCTTCGACGATGTCGTCGATGTAGGTGAAGTCTCGCCGCATTTTACCTTCGTTGAAGACGTCGATCGGACGGCCTTCGATGATGGCTTTGGTGAACAAGAACAACGCCATATCGGGACGTCCCCAGGGACCGTACACGGTGAAGAAACGCAGTCCCGTGGTGGGCAGTCCGTACAGGTGACTGTACGTGTGAGCCATCAGCTCGTTCGATTTTTTCGTGGCCGCATAGAGCGACAAAGGATGATCGACTCGCATTGATGTCGCGAACGGCATTTGCGTGCCGCCGCCGTACACGCTGCTGCTGCTGGCGTAGGTCAAGTGGGGCGTCTTGGCGTGCCGACATGCTTCCAAGATGTTCAAAAAGCCGACGATGTTGCTTTCCGTGTAGGCCCGCGGATTCTCTAGCGAGTATCGCACGCCGGCTTGGGCGGCCAAGTGGATCACACGGTCAAAGTCGTACTTAGCGAACGTTTGATCGATCGCTGATTGGTCGGCGAGATTTGCTTCGACGAGCGTGAATCGCGGATCGGATTGAAGCCGTTTCAACCGATCCCGCTTGAGGTCGACACTGTAGTAGTCGTTGACGTTGTCCAAACCGACAACGTTGACGCCGCGATCAAGTAACCGCCGGGACAGGTGAAAGCCGATGAAGCCGGCTGCGCCGGTCACTAAATAGGTGGTCATCCGTGATCTTACATTCGCTTTAGATAGGTTCTTCGATCAGATGCTCTTCCATCGAATCGATCCCGCCGGGGACGATCTTGGTGACGTTCACCTTGGTTCGACGGAGCTCTTCGATCTCGGCAGCCATTTGGGAAATCAAGTTAGCGATTTCGCCACCGGCAACATCACCCAGGTTGACCATCAAGGCTTTGCGAGCGCTGTAAGTAAGTCCGTGCTGTTTCATCGAAATCTCTTCGTGCTGTCGTCATGGAGAAGGAAAAATAGTTGCGCCCGATAATGGGGGGCGACTCTACCGCTAGTTCAGGAATAGTCCGGTCGCTGTCGAATGCAATCTTTCTATTCGACGGTCACGCTTTTTGCCAAATTTCGTGGCTTGTCGACGTCACATCCGCGCAATAATGCGATGTGGTACGACAACAACTGCAATGGCACAACCGTTACGATCGGCTGCAGGAACCCGGGGACTTGGGGGACACGGATGACGTCGTCGGCAATCGCGTCGATGTGCGGATCGTCGTGGCTGGCGACGGCGATGATCGGTCCGCCGCGGGCTTTGACCTCTTCCATGTTGGCCATGACCTTATCGTGCGTCGTGCCTCGCGGGACGATGAACACGCTCGGCGTTTGCTTGTCGACCAGCGCGATCGGGCCGTGTTTCATCTCGGCTGCCGGGTATCCTTCGGCGTGGATGTAGCTGATTTCTTTTAACTTCAGCGCGCCTTCCAACGCCGTCGGGAAATTGTATTGGCGGCCCAGGTACAAGACGGTCGTCGCGTCACAGTACTTTTTGGCAACGTCGCGGACTTGTTGGTCACACGTCAGTGCTTGTTGCACGGCGGCGGGCAGCCGGCGTAGTTCTTCGATGAAACCTTGGCCGGCCTCGTAGCTCATGTGACGGGTGCGACCAAAATACAACGCCAACATCGCTAACACGCAGCACTGGGACGTATACGCCTTCGTGCTGGCCACGCCGATTTCGGGGCCGGCATGCAAGTACACGCCGCCATCGGCCGCTTGGGCGATCGAGCTAGCGACGACGTTACAGATCGCGAGTGTGCGGTGACCTTTGCGTTTGGTTTCTCGAAGCGCCGCCAGCGTGTCGGCCGTTTCGCCGCTTTGCGTGATTCCGAACACCAACGTGTTGTTCTCGATCGGCGGATTGCGATAGCGAAGCTCGCTGGCGTATTCGACGCTGACGGGAATACGGGCCAGCTCTTCGATCAAGTATTCGCCGACCAGGGCCGAGTGCCAACTGGTTCCGCAACCGGTCAAAATGATCCGCTCGACGCTGCGCAGTTGCTGGGGCGTCAGGTTCAGTCCACCGAACACCGCAGTGGCGTCCTGATCGTCCAAACGTCCTCGCATCGCGTTGCGAATCGATTCAGGTTGCTCGTAGATTTCCTTGAGCATGTAGTGTTCGTATTCGCCCAGCGAAACATCGCCGGTGTCGACTTCGAGCGGTCGGATGTCGACGCGGACTTTGCCCGAGTCGCGGTGCAGCACCGAAAAACCTTCGGGCGTTAACACCGCGATTTGGTGATCGGCCAAATAGACGATCCGGTCGGTACGTCCGGCCAACGGCGACGCATCGCTGCTGACAAAGTACTCGCCTTTACCGACGCCGATGACCAGGGGACTGCCGAAGCGAGCGGCGATCATAAAATTGGGTCGGTCACGAAACGCGATCGCCAATCCGTAGGTTCCGCGAAGTCGTGCGATCGAGGCTTGGACCGCCGTCAAATAGCGAACGTTGGGCTGGTCCGCGATCTCGGCCGTGTTCTTCAGGTTTTCGGCAATCAGGTGCGCGGCGACCTCGCTGTCCGTATCCGAATGGAAGACGTAACCCTTTTTGATCAGTTCGTCTTTGAGGATTTGGAAGTTCTCGATCACGCCGTTATGGACCAGAACCACCTCGCCATCGCCGCCCAAGTGCGGGTGAGCGTTGGGTTCGGTCGCCGGACCATGCGTAGCCCAGCGGGTGTGCCCGATTCCCATCGTTCCCACGGGCGAGACCGAGCCGATGCGATCCACCAAGGAATCGATGCGTCCGACAGATCGCGTGATGACAAACGATTCGCCGCCGTGAATCGCGACACCCGATGAATCGTAGCCGCGATATTCTAATCGACGCAGTCCATCAATTAAGAACGGGCATGCCTCATCGCTGCCGACGTAACCTACGATTCCGCACATACTTCTTCTCGTTTGCAGTTCACCATTGCGTCCGGGCTGTCTTGAGCGCGGAGAGGTCGAATGGTGTATTTTTTTCCAAAACCGCCTCTCGAGCAAGAGCGCCGAACGGGAGGGACGTTTTTAGAATTTAGTCCAGATAACATTGCTACCAAACGGAAAATATTTACCGTTCGGCGACAATCAACGGATAGACACGATAGGCGCGTGCCGCCGCAGAGGGAAGTCGCAAAGTTCGGGCGTCATCGCCAGAAACCGTGATGCGCAATAATCCGCCATTAGCCGCGGTGCAGTGAACGTATGTCGCGTAACGATTTCGCCGGCCCGCGCAGCCACGCACCTGACACGATCAAGAAACCGATCAAGCCGCCCGCCGCCCCTGTGCTGCACCAGTCGAGTAAGCCTTCCAGGTGTCACCATCGCGATACAACAGTGTGGTTTCGCTGTGCGAGACCCGCGAAATCAATTTCAACATCGCCTCGTCCTGCCATTGTTCGGCCGCGGTCGCGACCAAAATCAAATCGACGGCTCCGATCGTATGGGCGACACGGACCAATCCGCGGTCGATCGGCTCGGGGTACACCTGAGGACGAATTGACGCACCCCGAAGGGTTTGGTGAAATTGCTTCAGTGTCGTCTCGCCACCGGCCATCTCGAACTGATCGATGACGATGTAGCGGACGGTCGGCACCGCTTCGACGGACTCGCCCTCGGCAGCGACCGGAGGCACCGGCCACTGATTCGCAAGCGTTCCCAAGACGGCGATCGCACGCGATCCGTCTTCGACGTTGATTTCCAAGACGGTGCGGATTTCCCGTCCGGCAGGAGCGGCGAGGGCTTTGATCTGCTTGCAAAGAGAAGCGTGTGGCCCCGAGGATCCAAAAATCCCTAACATCGATGACCGTGCCGGTTTGGGCGTCGGCTTCGACGCGGGCCTGCTCGCCGCCCCCGTGTGGGCGGCAACACTCGGCTTTGAAACAGCGGTTTCAGGCTTCGAATTCGCTGAATTCGACACCTCTGCGACGCTCTTTACCTCGACCGTTTCGGTCTCACTCGATGCGGATCGACCACGAAGGGTGTTCCAAAGTTTCAAAAGCGGCATCAGACGAAGCCTCAAAGAGCAGAAAAGCAGGCGCGGATGTAACGACTTGTCCTTTTAATTCGGCATTTGGGCGTCGGTTCGTCGACTGCTTTCGTCGAAGGTCGGGTTAGGCAGGTCGCGCGTGACTGTGCGACCTACGCTTGGTTTGGGGCGCCCTATCCGAAAGTTCGCCAATCGGCGCAATCCGGCGACTCCCCCCCGCTTTCGAATTACTTTGAGTCCACCCGCTTGTTCACAAGAGACTCCCTGAACGCCGACGCGCACCGAATCGAGCCGTGCGAACGACGACTTGCACTGTCTGCATCGCTGGCGGGTGACTTGATGCTGGACGCATTGGGCGGGACGGTTCTGGGTGGGACGAATCTAGGCGGGACGGGCGATGACCTGGACCTGCAACACAACGTCCCCGTTCCGCCACCGGCCGAACTGCATGACGATACCGACACTGGCGTCGCAGACTTCGACACCACTGACTTACGCGGCGCTGGCCAAACCGTCGTTGTGATCGACAGCGGGATCGCGTGGGACCATCTCGCATTCGCCTCGCCCAATGGTGGCACAGGCTTCGGTCCTGGATACCGCGTCGTTGGCGGATGGGACTTTGCCGAAGACGATGCCGACCCCTATGACGATGGGCCGACCGGCTTCCATGGAACCCACGTTGCCGGAACGCTAGCAGGAAAAACAAACGACTTCACCGGAGTCGCGTCGGACGCCGACATCGTCGCGCTTCGCGTCTTCGACGATCATGGCAACAGCCAACTGCAATGGATCGAATCGGCCCTTCAATGGGTACACGCCAACCGCAACGCCTTCGACTCGCCGATCACGACGGTCAATCTATCGGTCGGCGCGGCACTATCAGATGCCAATCAGGCGATCGCGATGCAGATGCTTGAAGATGAATTCTCGCTGCTGCGCCAGGACAATATCCTGGTGTTCGCCGCGGCCGGAAACTTCTTCGACGGCGGCGATGGCAACACGGGATTGCTGTACCCCGCGTCAAGCGATTCCGTTGTGCCCGTGTCGTCGATCGACGGTAACGGCGAACTCAACGAGTTTGCACAACGACAATCCGATATCTTTGCCGCAAGCGGGCGATCCGTTTCCAGCTCGGTTCCCGACCATGTGTTCGGATGGGACGGACGGGTCGACGATTTCGCGGCACTCGACGGCACCAGCATGGCGTCGCCCCAAATTGCCGGCGCCTCGATGCTGGTCCGGCAAGCGATGATCGACGAAGGGTTGTCGCCGACCGCCGACAATATTTTGGCGCGGATGCGAGATACTTCGATCGAGCACACCGATCCAACGACGGGCCAAACGTATCGAACGTTGGACTTGGCTGCTGCCCTGGTCGGCCAACCCGCGACGCAAGCAACCATCGATCACTTCGACGGTTCGGTGGAAAGCGAACACGTCCAACTGGATCTGCGCGACGGCATCGTGATGCGAGTTGGCGAAAAAACGTACTTCATCGATCCGGCGCACGATGGTGCGATCGTCATCGATGTCGGAGGTGGCTACGATTCGCTGTCGATCTTGGGCAGCGACGCAGCCGAACGTTTGATCTTGAATCCCAGCGGCGACGAAGTCGGTTCGTCCACGGGCTCCCTTTCGACCAATGCGTTTACGATCCAACTGCGAGGATTTGAGAAGGTCGCCTTCGAAGGTGGTGGAGGCCCCGACCGGGCTTCGTTGTTTGATTCGACTTCGTCGGACCACTTGGATTCGCGTCCAGGACTGGCGACGTTGAAGGGCGTCGGGTTCGAGTACACCGTGACGGGTGTTCCGAAGGTTTACGTGCACGCAACCGCCGGCGGTAACGATGTCGCGTTCTTGAACGACAGCAGCGGCGACGACTCGCTTTCGGTTCGACCGCAATTCACCAGTCTGCGAAGCGACGACTCGTTCCAACTGGCTTACGGGTTTGAACGGGTCTACGCGTACGCCACCAGCGGTGGCAACGACATCGCCGAAATCTATGACTCGGCCGGCGACGATACGATGAGCATTTCATCGGGTCGGTCCATCATCACCGGACCGGGTTACCACGTCAGCGCCTCGGGATTCGAGTCGACCATCGGGTACGCCACGGGCGGCGGCAATGATATCGCACGGATTTATGCCGACGAAACGAGCTCGAACTGGGACGTTGCGACCGATCGCGTCCAGTGGACCGGCCAGGACGCGGCGGTCCGCATCGCTCGCGGATTCGAACGCACCGAAGCGTTCGAGCAGTTTGAACCCATCGAACTGATTCCGCTTTCGACCGGCGTCGCGTCGACACCATGGTGGGTCGAAGACCCGAAAATCCGTGCGGAACGTGATGCCGAGGCCTCGCGATCGCTGTTCGCGGCGTTGGGCGAAGAATAGGAAGTGTGAACGGCCCGTGCTGCTGGGCCCGCCGATCGGCTAAACTAGTCCCACGGTCATCGTCCCATTCCTTTCTAGGAAGTAACCAGCAGTGAAAGTCGGAAGCGGCGGCGGATTTCGCGCGATTCTTTACACCTTCAAGAAAGGCAAAGAAGCGGGCGGCGTCTGGAAACTCTACAAGGCTCTTCGATCACGCAACTCGTGCAAGACGTGCGCCCTTGGCATGGGCGGACAAAAGGGTGGCATGGTCAACGAGGCCGGGCACTTCCCCGAAGTCTGCAAAAAAAGCATGCAGGCGATGGCCGCCGATATGCAGCCCGGCATCGATCCGAATTTCTGGAAGAAGACTTCCATCGCCGACTTAAAGGCGATGACGCCGTATCAGCTCGAGCGGCTGGGCCGTTTGATCCACCCGGTTCGCTATCGCCAAGGCGAATCGCACTACGAAGTCATCACGTGGCAAGAAGCATTCGATGCGATCGCCGCCAAATTCGAATCGTTGACGCCCGACGAAACGTTCTGGTACTTCAGCGGCCGCAGCAGCAATGAAGCCGGCTTCCTTCTGCAATTGATGGCTCGTGTCTACGGGACCAACAACGTCAACAACTGCAGCTACTATTGCCACCAAGCAAGCGGCGTCGGCTTACAATCCAGCGTCGGCAGCGGCACGGCGACGATCCAATTGGACGACTTGGAAGAATCGGATTGCGTGTTCCTGATCGGCGGCAACCCGGCCAGCAATCACCCGCGTTTGATGACGACGTTGATGAAGATCCGTCGTCGCGGTGGCACGGTCATCGTGATCAATCCTGTCAGAGAAACCGGGTTGGTCCGTTTCCGCGTGCCCAGCGATCCGGTGTCGTTGATGCTGGGCACCAAGATCGCCAGCCATTACTACCAACCGCATATCGGCGGTGACTTGGCGATGTTGTGGGGGATCGCCAAAGCGGTCAAAAACGCTGGCACCTTGGACAACGATTTCATGCGTGACCACTGCCGCGACAGCCAAGAATGGTTGGCCGCGGTGGATCGTTTGTCATGGGAAGAAATCGAAACCAAGTCGGGCGTCGCGCGCAGCGAGATCGAAGAAATCGCAAAGGTTTACTCGAACGCCAAACGCGTCGTGTTCTCTTGGACGATGGGCATCACGCACCACGCCAACGGTGTCGAGAACGTCCAAGCGATCGCCAACTTGGCGATGTGCCGAGGCATGGTCGGCCGCCCGGGTTGTGGGTTGATGCCGATCCGCGGTCACAGCAACGTTCAAGGCATCGGCAGCGTCGGCGTGACACCAAAATTGAAGGATCAGATCTTCGATTCTTTGCAATCAAAATTCGGCGTCACTTTACCCACGACAGTCGGCAAGGACACGCTCGAGTGCATGGAGTCGGCCGCCACCGGCGAAATCAAAGCCGGCTTCTGTTTGGGCGGAAACCTGTACGGTTCCAACCCCGATTCGACGTTCGCGGCAACCGCGATGTCGAACTTGGAAATGAACGTGATGCTCAATACGACGATGAATACCGGCCACGCGCACGGATTGGCGGCCGAGACGATCATCTTGCCGGTGCTGGCACGCGACGAAGAACCCGAACCGACCACCCAAGAATCGATGTTCAACTACGTTCGGTTGAGTGACGGTGGTCCGCGACGTCTGCCCGGTCCGCGTAGCGAAGTGGAAATCATCGCCGCCATCGGTGAACGATTGATTCCGGACGCCAAAGGCATCGATTGGACCGCAATGAAACAGACCGCGACGATCCGCGATTGGATTGGCGCCGTAGTTCCCGGTTACGGAAAAATCACCGAAATCGGAACGACCAAAGAAGAATTCCAGATCGACGGTCGAACGTTCCGCGAGAAAAAATTCGGCACCGAAGACGGTCGCGCGGTGATGCACACACACACGCTGCCCAACTTGAAGGGCCTCGGCCAACAAGAACTTCGCATGATGACCGTTCGCAGCGAAGGTCAATTCAACACCGTCGTCTATGAAGAAGAAGACCTTTATCGGAACCAAGATCGCCGCGACATCATCTTGATGCACCCCGACGACTTGAAACGCCTTGGATTGCAACACGACCAACGCGTCACCATCAAAAGCGAAACAGGTTCGCTGCCCGGGATCCTTGCGCGGGGCTACGAAGAAATTCGTCCCGGCAACGCTTTGATGTATTACCCCGAATCGAATGTGCTGGTGTCTCGCCAAGTCGACCCGGCCAGCAAAACGCCGGCATTCAAAAATGTGGTCGTGACGATCGAAAAGTAACCAGCCCCTTGTTCAGCGTTGCTTTCGCTAACAACCGGCTAGACATGGGAAAGAAAGCCGACTGACTGGAAGCGTGCTGACAGTCTTTCCCAGATGCCAAAAAGCGTGAAAGTCAGGTGGACACACGGCCGGTGGTCTTGATATAGCCCAACCTTCGATACCGGCGTTCCACGGAAGGAGCCTCGGTCCGAAGTGCCTATCGCTGGGATCGCCCGATGACTGCCTTATTCAATCTGCCGTTTGTTTCCGCCATCTTCTTTGTGCTCGCAGGCATATTGATTGGCCACCTGTTGTGGTTTCACGACCGAACGGGTGATAGCGAAAAGATGAATGGGCTGGAGAGTCGCTATTTCAAGGCTCGCGGATCGGCGCGTCAGCGGAAACGGGAATTCGTGAAACTGCAAAAAGACAACGAGTTTGCGTCCACGGAACTGGAATCGCTCCGTGCGCAGTACGAGTCCCTCAAACAACAAAACGAAGATCACCGATCGGCTGCCTTGGCAGCCGGTGACGAATTGGCGAGGCTTCGCGGCGAACGCGATCTTTCGGATGAAAAATTCGGCAGCGAACTCAAACGCAGCGAAACCGTTGTAAGTCAGTTGCAAGAAGCACTGAAGCTGAAGACATCAGCAGAAAATGACTTGGAACAACGCACGACGTCCTTTGTCGAACTGCAAACCAGCCACCGCGAACTCGAGGTCGAGATCGAGAGCCTCAGAACACGCCTCGAAAAGACAGACAAAGCGTCGTCGGGATATTTGCAAACGATCGATGCGCTGAAACGACAGGTCGGCGAGCACGGACACACCGTGGTGGAGACAGAACAACTTCGCTCGCGACTGGAAGTCGAAGTCGAACAACTACGCCGCGAGCTAGAAACGCAAGCCGACGCGGCCCAGTCGGCCCAGGAAAACGTCGCGATGCTGACCGACCAATTGGCCGATCGTGACGAATCGGTACTTCGTTTCGAGCAAACGCAAGTCGCGCTCGAAACTGAAATCGAACAATTACAACAAACCCTCGACGCGCAAGCGTCGGCGACGGACCAATCGCAGTCTCAAAACGCCAAGACGATCGCGACCCTTCGCGAAGAGGTTGCAACGTTGCGGTCGAATCACGAAGCGGCCGACCAATCGCTCAAAGAAACGCAGACGGACTTGGTCGCACGCTGTGAAGACCTGGACTCTATTCGCGAATCGAATGTCGAATTGCAATCGAAAATCGATGCAATGGCGATCCAGATCGCTGAACAAAATGAACAGATCGAACTGTTCGAAGAGATGAAGATCGAACGTAACGAATTGGCGACTGATCTGCAGTCCGCCGCCAGTTCGTTGGCCGAGCAACGGTCGATGCTGGAATCGCGAGAAGCGGAAGTCGAACAATTGCGAGCCCAGTTCGACGAACTGCAACATCATCTGGCCACGTCGTCCAAGCAAACGGCCGAGATGCAACAGCAAAACGAATCGCTGACCGGTGTGATGGGCAAGCGAGACCAAGCGATCGCTCAGCTGCAATCTCAAGTCGCTCAATTGCAAGCCAAGTTACAGGAAGCGTCAACCGAGAAGGATCGAATGGTCCAACAACGCGAATCGCTTACCAAATCTGTCGCCGAACGAGACCAAGTGGTCGCGAAGCTGCAACAGCAAGTCGACGAGCTATCGCCGCTACGCAACGAGCTTGCCGAGATCGCGACGGTGCTGGGCGAACAGAAGACCGTCAATCAACAACGTGTCGAGCAGATCGCCAACCAGAAGGCCGAACTCGTCAAAGCCGTCGAACAGCAAACCGCCCAACGCCAACGGGCCGCCGAACTGGAAGAACAACTCGGCAAACGGACCGAACAGATTCAATCGCTACAATCTCAGTTGGCCGAACTAGAGAAAACGAAAGCGACGCTGGGCGAAACTCGCCAGCAACTGGCCGTTACTGCAAAGCAAGTCGCGGATGTCACCGGTCAACGGGACGAGCTTGCGAAGTCGCATGGCGAGATGGAAAAATCGCTCGCCGAACTGCACAGCCAAGTTCAAAATCAGTCATCCAACGTCAACGACTTGACCAAGCAATTGCAAGCGAAGACGAAACAGCACGATCAATCGATCGGCGCATTGTCGGACATGAAGCAAACCGTCGATGCACAGCGGGCCAACATCACCAAGCTGGCATCCCAGTTGAAGGCGGCCGAGCAATTGCGAACCGAGAACAAGTCGCTGCAGGATCGCGTGACCGATTTGATGGCACACCTGAAACGGGTCAGTGCCGAGCATGAAGATTCGCTGGACGCCAACAGCAAGGCACTCGATCGCATTCGCAATCTCGAAGCCGACTTGCACGATCACGCCGCTAAGATCCGCGACCTACGCCGCGAACGGGCGTCGATCGCGGGATTGGACGGCCGCGACGAAGGTCAATCAATCCGACGCGCGGCTTAGTGGGGAAGCCGTAACGGCAAAAGGAAAAACAACGGCTACGACGTCGCTTCGATCTTGCCTGCTTTTAGCATCAAGAACGCGTCCAAAAATCCTTGCAGTTCGCTGCCGTCCATGACGCTGTTGAAGTTGCCGACGTAGTGCCCGGTCCTAGCATCTTTGACGCGCTGGTCGGGGTGCAAGAAGTAGTTCCGGATCTGGCTACCGAATCCGGTTCGAGCTTGCGTTTCATACTTGCGAGCTTCCTCGGCCTCACGACGCTCCTCTTCGATCCGAGCCAACTTCGCGCGCAACATCTTCCAAGCGGTTTCCTTGTTCTGATGCTGGGATCGTTCGTTTTGGCACTGAACGACCGTGTTGGTGGGGACGTGCGTCAAACGAACGGCGCTGTCGGTTTTGTTGACGTGTTGACCGCCCGCACCACCGGCCCGATAGGTATCGATCCGAACGTCCTTGTCTTCGATTTCGACGACGAACGAGTCATCGATCTCCGGCGAAACACTGACGGCGGCGAAACTGGTTTGACGTTTCCCTTCACTGTTGAAGGGGCTGATCCGAACGAGTCGGTGCATGCCTTCTTCGCCTTTGAGGTAGCCATACGCCATCGGTCCGCGGATCGCGATCGATGCGTGGTTGATGCCGGCTTCGTCGTTGTCTTGTCGGTCCAACAGTTCGATCTTGAAGTCCTCGCCGACGGCCCACGCCGAATACATCCGCAGCAACATGTCGGCCCAATCGTTCGCGTCGGTACCGCCGTCGCGCGCATTGATTGATAGGATCGCACCGGCCGAATCGTTGGGACCGTTTAGCAATGCCTTCAGTTCGAGATCGTCGAGGATCTTTTCTAACCGGGCGATTTCCGACGCAACTTCGGCGACGATCGAATCGTCGTCTTCGGCCATTTCGAACAGCGCCGACATATCCTCGGCCGAGCTGGTCAATTCCGTCATCGGGCCGACGATCGCCTTGAGAGCCTTCAATTCCATCACGGTCTTCTGGGCCGATTCGTTGTCGTTCCAGAAATCCGGCTCGCCCATCTTCAGCTCGATCGCTTTGCCTTCCTGCAATTTGGCAGAGTAGTCAAAGAGAGTCTCCGAGCTGTTTCAGTCGCTTGGTGATCTCTTTGCTGCGATTGACGAGGTCGGCGTCCATGGTCGTTTCTGGCTTTTTCAGTAGGATATAGAGTTCACGACTTTGCTTCGTCGTTGGTTTCCCTGGTGAATATACATGGCTCGGATTGTTCTCGCGATGAGTGGCGGCGTTGATTCGAGCGTTGCTGCGCACCTGCTTTTGGATGCCGGACACGACGTCGTCGGTGTCTTCATGCGGCACAGCGACGAATCGAGTGCCGTGTGCAAAGTAGACGATCAAGCCGCTTCGACTAGCCTTCCCGTGCTGGGGGGCATGGCATCGGGGCGTGCCGATCACAAACAGGGTTGCTGTACCGCGTCGGATGCTGCCGATGCTCGCCGAGTGGCGACAAAGATGGACATTCCTTTTTATGCACTCGACTTGACCGACGATTTCCGGCGGATTGTCGATTACTTCGTCGACGACTATTTGACGGGGCGAACGCCAAACCCGTGTGTGCGTTGCAACCAGTGGATCAAGTTTGGTCGTTTGTTCGACTATGCCGATGGCATCGACGCCGAATTCGTGGCGACCGGGCATTACGCCCGGATGGAAAAAGCCGCCGGCGTCAACCAACTTCACCGGGGGTTGGACTCGAACAAGGATCAATCGTACGCCTTGTTTGGGATTCGGCGTGACCGTTTGGATCGGATGCTGTTGCCGGTTGGCGGCTTTGAAAAACCTCGCATTCGTGAAATTGCCGAAGGCTTGGGGTTGGGCGTTGCGGGGAAAAAAGACAGCCAAGAGATCTGTTTCGTCACGCAGGGTCACCACAGCGATTTCGTTCGGGCCCGTGATCCGAAGCGGTCCGCTAACACCGATGGCGAGATTGTCACGACGGAAGGCAAAGTCGTCGGCCGGCACGCCGGATATGAAGCGTTCACCGTCGGCCAGCGGAAGAAATTGGGGGTCGCGATGGGCGAACCGTACTTCGTCGTCCGCATCGAACCGGACACGCGGCGCGTCGTGATCGGCCGCAAAGAGTCGCTCGAGAGGGACGGATTGACGGCCGGCGAGGCCAATTGGTTGGTCGACGTTGGCGACGTTCCCCAACAGGTTTCGGTCCAAATCCGTTACAACGGATCGCCGAAACCGGGGACAATTTCGATCGACCCGGACTCCCCCGATCGGTTCGCCGTGCGGTTCGACCAGCCGGAATTGGCGGTCGCGCCAGGCCAGGCGGCGGTCGTCTACGACGGGACTCGTGTGATCGGTGGGGGCTGGATCGAGTGACGCCGGCCACCGATGCTGGCCCGAACTTTAATAAAAATGTCGGTCGACGCAGGGCCGACGCGATCGCCGCACACGTGATCGAAAACCCAGAAGCGAGGGGACTTGGCCGGAAAAAGTTTGCCGCGTCCCCAACCCACGACTACAGTTTGGTGGACATAGTCCAAACACCAGCGGGCCAAATCAAGTCAGTCCAAGCTTGGCCCCACCAGCACCATCTAGACCGAAAGGTTTGGGGGAGAATCGCGGATACGATGAAAAAACTAATCATGGCTGTCGTCACGTGTGCCCTGTTTTCGAGCACCGCGGACGTCGAAAACGCCCAAGCCCAAGGGCAAAACGCAGTGTTGGCCGACTACTACGGCCAAGGTGTTCACGCTTATTACGCCGGTCGATCGTCCGAGGCTTACGAGCTGCTTTCGACGGCCATCAACAATGGGATCAAGGATCCTCGGGCATACTATTTTCGCGGTATCGTCGCCACGCAGACCGGTCGCGGTTATGAAGCCGATTCTGACTGGCAACAGGGTGCCGAGCTGGAAGCGGCCGGAAAAGGCAGTGGATCGGTCGGCCAGGCGCTGCATCGTTTTCAGGGTCCCGAGCGGCTGAAGTTGGAAGACATTCGCCGCAAAGCCAAACTCGATTACTTGGCCAACGCCGAAGCCCAGTCACGGCAACGCTATGGCGAATTGGGCGTCCAAGGCAGTCCTTCGGCTCCGCGAGTCGCACCGGCACCGGCTCCTTCAGCAATCCAGCCTCCGCCTCCGGCCCCCGTCGCAGCGGAACAAAATCCGTTTGGCGAAAGGAACGAAGAGCCGAAGGTTGAATCCGACGACGCCCTGGCCGATGCAATGAATGACCCCTTCGGTGGGGACGCTGCGACACCAGCAGATGCCGGTGCAGCCGACGCGCCGGCGGATCCGTTCTCAACCGGCGGCGATGCCGCAGACCCGTTCGGCGGTGGTGGCGACGCGATGGCCGACCCGTTCGGTACCGATGCCAGCAAACCGGCCGCCGACCCGTTCGGAGACGACCCATTCGGCAACTAAACGCCGGAACACTTCTTTTGCGTTGATCGATAACGAGCGGTTGGATTTTCCAGCCGCTCGTTTTTTGTTGCCACCGCTGCTCCTAAACAGGCTCGCGTCGGCAAGTTACACTGGCCCATCATTCGCGGTCACCCCGACGGTGAACCAGCCCGCCCAGACATCCCACCGAAAGTTTCGTTGATGAAGAAAGTTGTATGGGGACTCGTGCTCCTGCTTGTGGTGCTGCACCAAGACATTTGGAACTGGGACAACGACCGATTGGTCTTTGGATTTCTGCCGGTGACGCTTGCCTATCACGCGGGTTTGTCGATCGCCGCTTCGGTCGTTTGGCTGATCGCGGCGACCACCGCATGGCCGATCCAAGATGACGACGATAGCGTCAATGATGCAACATCGGAGGTGGCACGATGAGTCCGGGAATGATCAAAGTCACCATCATCGGCGTATATCTTGGGTTGCTCCTCGCGCTCGGATTGTTTTCTTCGCGGTTGTTTAAAGGTACGTCAAAAGACTACTTGTTGGCCAGCCACTCCATCGGTCCGTTCTTGCTGTTGATGTCGTTGTTCGGCACCACCATGACGGGATTCGCGCTGGTCGGTTCGACCGGCGAAGCATTCGCCGAAGGCGTCGGCGTATATGGGATGCTGGCGTCGTCGTCCGGCATCATCCACTCACTCTGCTTTTTTGTACTCGGCGTCAAGCTCTGGTCGTGGGGCAAAAAGTACGGCTACACGACTCAGGCCGGTTTCTTTCGCGATCGACTCGACAGCGACAAAATCGGATTGGTCTTGTTTCCGATCCTGGTGGGCTTGGTCGTGCCGTACTTGTTGGTCGGTGTGATCTCGGCTGGCAAAGCGATCGAAGGCGCCACGAGAGGTGACTTCCCCGGTTTGACCGAATCGGGCGCGATCCCACCGTGGTTGACCGAATTGGTCATTTGCGTGGTCGTGCTCGTCTACGTCTTCTTTGGCGGCATGCGAGGCACGGCATGGGCCAACACGTTTCAAACGATCGTGTTCATGGTCTTGGGTGTTGTCGCGTTCTACCTGATCGCGACGGGCTTGGCGGCCAAGTCGGTTGCCGATGGACGCGCCCACCAAACAACCGACGGTCAAAGAGTCGTTCGCACCGAACCTCCGACCGGCCTTTGGGACTCTTTGCATATCGTGTCTCAAGAAATCCCCAAGGCCCGACGTGTGCGAGACCAAGTGACGCCCGAGGATCAAATCGAATCGGTCGAAGCACCGCCCCAGTTCCGCACGCGTGAGCGAATGGACCCGTGGATGTTCTTCACTTACATGTTGATTCCATTTTCGGTCGGCATGTTTCCCCACCTATTCCAGCATTGGTTGACGGCCAAGAGCGGATCGGCGTTCAAGTTGCCGGTCGTAGCCCACCCGGTGTTCATCTTGATCGTTTGGATACCTTGCGTTTTGATCGGCGTTTGGGCGACGTCGGGACTGATCAACATTCCGCCACCGATCGCCGGCGACCCCAACAAGGTGTTGGGATTCATGGTCAAGTCGTTGTCGGGTGACGTGCTGGGCGGATTCCTGCTGGCCGGCATTCTGGCGGCGATCATGTCCAGCCTCGACAGCCAATTCCTTTGCATCGGCACGATGTTCACGACCGACGTGGTGGTCCACTACGGCGGCAAAGATCGATTTAGCGACAAACAGATCATCACGATCTCGCGACTGTTCATCATCGCAATCGTTGCGGTGACGTATTTCCTTAGCCTGACGGACATCGCTCAAACACGAGTCTTTCAGCTTGGCATTTGGTGCTTCAGCGGGTTCAGCAGTTTGTTCCCGTTGGTGCTGTTGGCGGTTTACTGGCGTGGGTTGTCCAAGTGGGGCGCCTATGCCGGTGTGTTGACGGCGGCAGGTGTTTGGTACGCCCTGTTCGCGGCATCGGAATTCGGCGCGATCGAAAACTGGTCGGTCGATTTCACGATCGGCGAGCGGACGATCCACACCATGCCGGTCGCTACCATCTTCTTTGCGTCGCTGGTCGCAACGGTGGTGGTGTCGCTGGTGACACCGAAACCGAGCGCCGAGACGCTGGCAAAGTTTTTCCCTGAAACGACTTGATGGATACGTGGCAAGCTTGGTTGACAATCGCCGTTGCTGCGACATTGCTGGTCACTTTGGCCCTGCGAGTTGCGGCGACGGACCTGCTTGCCGTCGGTTGCCTAGCGATCCTGGTGGTCGCGCAAAGCATCACCGGCACCAACAAATTGCCGACACCCAGCGAAGCGGTTGCCGGATTCGGCAACCAAGCCTTGGTCACCGTCGCGCTGCTGTTCGCGGTAGTAGCCGGACTTGAATTCACGGGTGGGACCGAACTGGCGACGGGCTGGTTTCTCAACCGCGCCAAGACGCTGACCGGCGCCCAGTCGCGATTGCTGATTCCGGTAGCCGCCATGAGCGGATTTCTTAATAACACGCCGGTTGTTTTGGCGTTGATGCCGATCGTGAGTGACCTGGCCAAACGGATCAACACCAGCACCAGTCGGCTACTGCTGCCGCTCAGCTATGCCGCCATTCTTGGTGGCATGTGCACGCTGATGGGGACCAGCACTAACTTGTTGGTCGCCGATCTGAACGACAAAGCGATCGCCGCCGGCGCGACCCATTCGGCACTGCGATTCTTTGATCCGGCGTGGGTCGGTGTGCCGGCAACCGTCATCGGCGTGCTGTACATGATTGTGGCATCGCGATGGCTGCTGCCCGATCGCCGTGGTGCGGTCAGCGTGTCTGACGACCCGCGGCAATACACCGTCGAGGTTCAAGTCGAACCCGGCGGGCCGCTTTCGGGACGAACGATCGAGGACGCGGGACTGCGTCACTTGCCGGGACTATACATCGCCGAAATCCAGCGAGAGGACGGCACAATCGCGGCTGCCAAACCGACGGAAATACTGCGCGACGACGATGTCTTGATTTTGGTCGGTGCACTCGACAGTGTTGTGGATCTGCGTAAGATCCGTGGGCTGACAACATCGGACGATCAGGCTCGCAAACTTCAGGTTCCTGCCTGGCAACGGACACTCGTCGAAGCGGTGGTTAGCCCCCGATGCGGATTGCTTGGCAAGACAATTCGCGAGGGTCGCTTCCGTTCGCACTACAACGCCGCCGTCGTTGCGGTCGCACGCGGCGACAAACGATTGACGGGCAAGCTCGGTGACGTTCGTTTGGAAACGGGTGACGTGTTGCTTCTTGAAGCATCGCCATCGTTCTTGCACCGGCGAGGCGAGTCACGTGATTTCTTTTTGGTCAGCAAGGTACAGCAGGGTGTCATCCGCCGACCCGAACGTGCCTGGTATGCGATCGCCGTGGTGGTTGCGATGGTTCTTTTCGCAGCCATAACACAGCAAATTTTGACTGCGTCGATGGTGGCCGCCATCGCGATGATCGCGCTGCGTTGCTGCACCACGTCGGAAGCCCGGCGAAGCATCGATTGGTCGGTGTTGATCGTGATCGGCGCGGCCATCGGCATCGGTGCGGCGATGGAACGAAGTGGTGCGGCCGCGGGAATCGCCGATGGAATGTTGAGCATGGCCAACAACAACCGACTGTTGACCCTTGCCGCCGTCTACTTGGCGACGATGCTGTGCACCGAACTGATCACCAACAATGCCGCCGCGATGTTAATGTTTCCGATCGCAATGAATGCGGCCGGCGGACTGGGATGCGATCCGACACCGATGATCATCGCCGTCATGATCGCCGCGTCGGCAAGTTTCTTAACGCCTTTCGGTTACCAAACCAACATGATGGTCTATGGCGTCGGCGGTTATCGAGTCAGCGACTATTTGAAATTCGGATTGCCGCTCAGCATGATCGTGTTCGCGGTCTCGATGTTCGTGATTCCACGAGTCTGGGCGTTTTCGCCATGAATCCAAAACCGAGTTCCCCGTCGCTGACGACCAAGGACGTGTCGGCTCCTGGTCCATCCGACAAGGCACGGGAAACGGCTCGCAAAAAGCCACCCGCCGGATCACCGCAGTCACGCAAGGCCAACGCGATCGAACTGCGCAAAGCCGCAACACCCAAGATCGAGTATCCGGCCGAATTGCCGATCACGGCGCATCGCGACGAGTTGATCCAGTTGATTCGCGACAACCAAGTCATCGTTGTCTGCGGTGAAACGGGCAGCGGTAAAAGTACTCAATTGCCAAAGCTCTGTCTCGAAGCGGGACTGGGACGAACCGGCATGATCGGCCATACCCAACCGCGACGCTTGGCCGCCCGCAGCATCGCAACGCGGTTGGCCGAAGAACTGGAAACACCGCTCGGCAAATGGGTCGGCTACCAAGTCCGTTTCGGCGACCAGACGACGCCCGAAACCATGATCAAGCTGATGACCGACGGCATCCTGCTTGCCGAAACGCAATCCGACAAACAGCTAGACGCCTACGATGTCATCATCATCGATGAAGCGCACGAACGATCGTTGAACATCGACTTCTTGATGGGCTATCTGCGGCAACTGCAATCACGCAGACCCGATTTGAAGGTCATCATCACATCGGCAACCATCGACGCCGAACGGTTCGCCGCACACTTCGGCGACGACGATGGCCCGGCGCCAATCGTCAATGTCGAAGGCCGTGGCTATCCCGTCGAGATCAAGTATTTGCCGTGGGAATCGATCACGGACGACGAGACTCGCGGGTACGACGTCTCGCGGCATGTCATCGAAGGCATCGACATGGCTAGCCGTACCGGACACGGCGACATGCTGGTCTTCTTACCCACCGAACGCGACATCCGGGAAGTCTCGCACCGCGTCGCGGGACACTACAAACGATTGGGGGCGGCCGGACGCGTTGACCTGCTGCCTTTGTATGCGAGGCTTCCCCAATCGGAACAACAAAAGATATTTAATCCGTCAGGCAACAAACGTCGGATCATCTTTGCAACCAATGTCGCCGAGAGCTCTTTGACGGTTCCCGGCATTCGGTTCGTGATCGATTCAGGAACCGCGAGGATCAGTCGCTACAGCGTTCGAAGCAAAATGCAACGGTTGCCGATCGAACCGGTCAGCAAAGCCAGCGCGAACCAGCGGTCGGGTCGCTGCGGACGAGTTGGCCCTGGCATTTGCATCCGATTGTTCTCGCTCGACGATTTCGAAAATCGCGAAGCCTATACGACGCCCGAAATTCGCCGCACCAACTTGGCATCGGTGATCCTACAGATGAAGACGTTGCGACTGGGGCGATTGGAAGCCTTCCCCTTGCTCGATCCACCACGCCCCGAAGCGATCAGCGAAGGCCTGCGGACGCTGACCGAATTGGGCGCGATCGATGACCGTCATGAAGTGACCGACATCGGTTGGAAATTGGGCCGCATGCCCGTCGATCCGCGAGTCGGACGCATCGTCTTGGCCGCTCATGAAAACGGTGTGCTCGCCGAAGTTTTGCCGATCGCGGCGGCGATGGAGATTCCCGACCCTCGTGATCGACCACCGGACAAACAACAAGCCGCCGACGAAGCGCACGCGAAGTTTGCCGACGGGCGCAGCGATTTTCTGTCGTACCTACGGCTTTGGCGGTACTACGAATCGGCGCGAGAAGAGCACAGCAAGAACAAGCTTATGCGAGTCTTGAAGCAGCAGTACTTGTCGCCGACGCGGATGCGAGAATGGTCCGACGTCTATCGCCAACTGCGCGAGATGGCGACGCAAACCCTATCTGAGAAGGGCAAACCCAAAGCTCACGTCGGCAAGATGCGGTTCGTCGATGACGAAACCAAACTGATCGCCGACGATCACTACGCGCTCATTCACCAATCACTGCTGGCCGGTTTGCTCTCGGGTGTCGCAATGGCCGGTGACAAGAACGAGTACACCGGCGCTGGTGGCTTGAAGTTGTTTTTGTGGCCGGGAAGCGGCGTATTCGCGGCGAAACCCAAATGGATCGTTGCGGGCGAATTGGTGGAAACGGCCAAAGCATTTGCCCGCACCGTCGCCCAGATCCAACCGGCATGGATCGAGTCCGTGGGCGCACACCTGCTGAAACGTTCGCACAATGATCCTCACTGGAGCGAGAAATCGGGTGCAGCGTTTTGTTATCAGAATCAAACGCTATTCGGATTGCCGATCGTTACACGTCGGCGAGTACCGTTGTCGCCCATCGACCCGGCGACGGCACGCGATTTGTTGATCGACCACGGCCTGGCCGAGTCCCAATTGAAGACGAACGCCAAGTTCATTCGACACAATCGCCAATTGCGAGAATCGATCGCCGCGTTGGCTGCCAAGACACGCCGTCGCGACATGGTGATCGACGAGTACGCGGTCGCTGCGTTCTATCAGAGCCGACTGCCCGCCGAGATTTGCGATCGCGGCCGACTCGAAAAACTGGACCGCGAAACCGAGACGCCCACGTGGACGAAATCGATTCGCGATTCGGCCGGCGTGTCCCAGTGGCTCGCCGCGCCGCCGGAACCGACCGAATCGTCGCTGTACATGCGACCCGATGATCTGATCGAAACGGAAACCGAAACGATCACTCAAGATTCGTTTCCAGACGAATTGGAAGTCGGAAGCTCACGACTGCCGCTGGACTATCGTTTTGAACCCGGATCGGACCGCGACGGTGTGAACGTCAAGATTCACCAAGCGGCACTTTCGCAAATCAGCGACGACCGGCTTGGTTGGTTGGTGCCGGGTCTATTGCACACCAAGATTGTCGCAATGATCAAGTCGTTGCCCAAACGTATCCGCCGCAATTTGGTTCCGGCCGCCGACGTGGCCGCGAAAATTCTTGACGAGTTAGCGGACGACTACGGCAAGACCCCTTTCATGCCGGCATTGTGTGCAGCGATGTCACGTCACGCCGAAGTGCCGGTGACGCCGTTTGACTTTCAAGACGAGAAGCTCGACCCTCATTTACAGTTTCTGGTCACCGTCGTTGACGACGACGGCAACTCGATCGCCGAAGGTCGGCAAGTCGCGCCTTTGATGGCTAAGCTGGGTGCCAGGCCCGCCAACCAACCCGAGCCAACGGCCGAGATTGATGACGTTTGGTCGCGAGACAAGATGACGACCTTCGACATCGACCAGTTGCCTCGCGAAGTCGTGCGGGTTCGCGGCGGCGTTCGTGTGGCACAGTATCCGGGATTGGTCGACGACGGCACGTCGGTAAAAACGTCACTGTTCCCTGAAATGAAGTCGGCGGAATCGTCGATTCGGTCCGGGTGCGTGCGGTTGTTTGCAATCGCCGAAAAGAAAGAGTTACGTTCACAGGTCCGACACCTACCGCGCATCGAACAAGCGAAAATCAAGTTATCGGGTGTCGTTTCGGCCGGCGACATGGAAGACGCGATGACGGATCTGATGGCGCGGATCGCATTCGTCGAAAACCAACCCGTTCTTCGATCCGCTGCTGAATTTGATGCACGTCGAGGCGAACGCGCCCGTCGCATTGCCGAAGCGGCACAAGAAGTTGCTGTTTGGGTCGGACAGCTCGCCGACAGCTACTTCGAAGCCCGAAAAGAAATCGAATCAGCCGGCAAAAGTGGACGTTTTTCGCCCGCGGTCGGTGACGTCAAGCTGCAATTGCAGTGGTTGGCCTATGATGGATTTCTAAGACGGACGCCATGGGCTTGGTTGAAGCACTATCCGCGATACTTCAAGGCAATCGCTTATCGGATCGACAAATTGAAGAGCGGCAGCGGATCGAAAGACGACGAGTCGCGCAAGTTGGTCCAAGATCTGTGGCAACGTTGGCTGGCCAAACAAACCACGTACGAACCCGTTGACCACACCGATAGCGAGTTCCGCTGGATGACCGAGGAATTGCGGGTCAGCTTGTTCGCGCAACCGCTCGGGACGTCGACCAAAGTATCGCCGACACGCTGCGAAAAACTGCTGAGCTAACACCGTCATGGCCGACCCGCTGCGACTGATCGAGACACCGCCACCGCAACAACGAGGCTTGCTTGCGGTGTTGTTGTCGATCGCGTTGCATTTGATCGTCGCGATGGTTTTGTTGATGATCATACGAACGACGGTGATCCGTAAAACGATGCAGATCAAGCTCACCTTGGCAAATGAGCGTGGCAACGAAACCACCGAAGAGCTCCGATCCGTCGTCGTCATCGAACCCACCGAGGCGTCGACGCCAATGGAACCGATCCCTGAAATTCCCGTCGCTGCTGAAATGCCGAAGGGTGACTTGGTGTTGTCATCCGCATTGAAAGCGACATTGGAAACAGCCAATACAGACGCGTCGCCAAGCATTGACTTCTTCGGTTCCCGCGCCTCGGGCGATCATTTCGTTTTCATTCTCGACAACTCGCTGAGCATGAGCGCGCGGAACAATGGCCGATACCTGCGGGCCTGCGAAGAACTGCTTCGATCGGTCAGTCGGTTGACGCCACACCAACGGTACAGCGTCTTCTTATTTTGCTGGGAAACGGCGCCGATATTCCACGAACGCCAACCGCGATACCAATCGGCGATGGGCGACCACTTGGACGAACTTCGTCAATGGATCACTCGCGCCAGCCTTGGACCTGGTACTGATCCGCGTCGTGCCCTCGCGTTGGCCAGCCACATGAACCCCGATGCGGTCTTCTTGCTGACCGACGGCGACTTCAATCAACCGGATCGAAACCGCAACGATAGCGGCTGGATCGATGCTGACGGGAATCCCTACTCGACGTCCTATGAAGCCGCTTGCCGCCACTTGTTCGCCGAACGCGGGATTCCCGTTCACACGATCGCCTACGAAAATCCGTTCTCACGCGGCCAACTTCGCGAGATCGCTGAACAAACCGGTGGCACCTTCCGCTACGTTCCAACTCGCGACATGGAACCCATCGATTTCGAACGCTTCCACCGAGAGGTCCAGGCCATCGACGCACTGAAGAAGCAAGACATCATGCGGATGCGAAAGGCGAAAGCGATGCTTCGCGACGGCGAACTGGTATTTGCGGAATATCTGATCCGTGGCGTCGATGCCCAGCGACTCTCACGCCAGAAAGACCAAGTCACACTCGCCGAAATTCAACGCATCCTGGCGGCTGAATTGGGTGACGTTCGACTGGAAGACTTTCCAGTCACTCGTTAGCAACAGTTGCGGCGCTGAACGAAGCGGGACTTCGCCGTATCCAGAAAGCTAGAACTCTTCCTCGATCGTCTCTTTCGACGCTCGTGTGCCCAGAGCACCCCACAACCCGTAGGGGCTTTCCGAACCCGGCGGAGTCGGGCTGTTGTTTTCGGCCGTCAAAGCGCGATAGTAGATGGTCGGCGTGGTCGACGTTCCCGCTTCGATTGAATCAGTGACGAAGCGGACCGATCCGTCGCACAGCGCCACGTGGACGCCGCCGTTGTGTTGGCTGCTTGGTGGTGCCATGCCGTAGGTGTCGCTGCTGCCGACCAAACAGACTTCGGCATTGGGTGGCAGGATCGTGTTCATCTGTGTTTGCAGCATGTGTAAGTCCGCCCATCGTGACCCTCGTTCACTGAACGTGACGTTGGCGGCATCGGTCCAAAAACGCGGACGCAGCGGATCGATGTACCCAAGTTCGTGACATCGCTTGGGGTTGTTAGCGACGCGAACGAAACCGCCTTTGGCATTGGTGAAGCTGACACTGCGGACGTCGCGGTCTGTTAATCCGGAAATGATCTCACCGATCATGATCGTGTTGGACAATCCGTCAGCGATGTCGCGAAACTTCATTGACTTGCGAGTGACAAAGGCTCCTCGCATACCGCTTCGCACGCGTTCCATTTGTCGCGAATCGGTTTCGTATTCCCAACGATTGCGTGACGAGTTCCAAATCGTGGCGCCTTCTTCGGCATCGTAAAACGCGTCGCCGGTACAGCATGCATAGTTCGTACGGCCCAGGGCGGGCAAGCCGAAACCGGGATCGCTGGGACAACGAAAGGTCGGAATGTCGGTCGCCCACGGCGGGTAGTCACCCAACGTCGGTCGCGGACCAAACGCCGGCCAAACATCGCCATCGGTTTCCGTTAACGGATTGCTTACCGTTTCCCAAATCGCTTGCTGTTCGACGAACGGCAAAAGACCGACCAAGTAGCTGAGTTCGAGCCGCGTAAAACCTCGGCCGTCCTTTCGGATCGCCGCGCCCGTCGAATTTTCGAACTCGTTGGTGGGTCCAACTCCGTGAATGGGAAGTTGCTTGTAGGCCGAATGATAGTTGTGCAAACCCAACGCGATTTGTTTGACGTTGTTGCTGCAACTCATTCGCCGGGCTGCTTCGCGTGCCGCTTGCACGGCCGGCAATAACAAACCGACAAGAATACCGATGATCGCAATGACGACCAGCAATTCGACCAACGTAAATGCGTTTCGGATTTCGCGGGACGATCGTTTCATGGTGGGCCTACTCGGAATCCTCGGACATCAAGCTTTCTTGTTCGATTCGCCGCGCAGCGTCTTCGAACGACATCTCTGAAGTCTCCTTGACTTCGCGCGGCGCAGGATCGCCGCAACCGACGACCACGCACCCCAAAAACGTGGCTCCCAGCCAAACCATCAGCGCGTTGACATTCATGGATTCCTCAATGGAAGAGGTCGTTTCATCACGGCGCCGCAAACTCAAAGTCGACCCCGGTATTGGCTATTGAAAGATGTTAGCGATTCAGAGATTCGTTCCCAAGCGATTTCTCGATCTTGCTCGTAAATTTCATAATTCGGGGTCAGCTTGTCATCCAAACGACGCCAATCACCGTAGCGACGTTGACGATCACGCAAACCATGAAGGCGACTCGATATGAGAGCTTGCTGGACTTGTGACGGAGCCAGCGACCCGCGATCCATCCCCCGGGCCAGCCGCCAACAAGACACCACAAGAGCAGCGTCTTCTCTGGAACGCGTTGGCGGTCCGCCCGAGCCGCACTTTTATCTCGAACGTAAAGCCACGCGGCGACCAGACTGGCCAGGGCGATCCAAACGGACAAACCCGTTAAGATGGCCAGTTGAGTCTTCATCATATCGTCCTTTTTCCTACGCTGAAATCGCCCTGCATGCCTTCCGGATCGCACAAAACGGGATCAAAAAAATCTCCGTCTGGAAAATCGTCCAAACAACGAACTTCAACGCTGGACCAAGCGACGACCGTTGACGGTTACTTTGACACGCTAGCTGAATGGTTGGAACGGGAGGCCGAGGCGGAACGGGACCGGATGGTGCGACGTCGCCAAATCCGCGACCAAACGCACGTCGAACGGACGGGCGAAACGCTGGTGCGGATGGACCTACTGGACCACAACACCGGGCTGGCTGGCCGGTTGGTGCTGGACTTTGGAAAACCGGACGGCAATCCGCTGCCCCAGAATCGTTTGAAGGTCGGTTCGCCCGTGGTCGTTTCCGACGACGCCAATCCGTCGGACAAGGGTGTTCCCGGCGTTGTCAGTGCTCGCAAACCTTACGGCATCCAAGTCGCCGTCGATGTCTGGCCCGAAGGCGATCGATTTCGAATTGATATGTCGCCGGACGAAACGACACGTCGCCGGCAAGTCGCCGCAATGGCCCGCGCACGATCGGCCAGCGGTCGCGCGAAGACGTTGCGCGACGTGTTGATGGGGACGCGACCGCTACGGTTCGCCGATCCTGTTGATGTCGCTTTCATGACCGAATTGAACCCACCGCAACAAGACGCGGTGCGGTTTGCGTTGTCGGCAAAAGACGTTGCGATCATTCATGGCCCACCCGGAACGGGCAAGACGACGACTCTGGCCGAAGTGATCTATCAATGCGTGATGCGAGGCGAACGCGTGCTCGCGTGTGCGTCCAGCAATACCGCCGTGGACAACTTGCTGGAACGCCTTGTCGCAATGATGCCGCACGTGCTTCGCGTGGGACACCCGGCGCGCGTGTTCGAAGCCTTGCGTGGACATACGCTGGACGAGTTGGTCGATGCCGATCCGTCGAACGAAGTCATCCGTGACATGCGGCGCGAAGTACAGGGTCTGATGAAGGCGGCACAGAAAGACTTTCGCGGCAAGGACGGCCATCGCCAACGACGCGAGATCCAGGCCGAAGCCGGACAACTTCGCAATCAAATCCGTTCGATTGAACGTTCGATCATTCGCGGTGTCCTGGATCGAGCCGATGTGGTCTGCACGACGACGACGATCGACGACGACCTGTTGGGCGATCGCGAGTTCGATACGGTCGTGATGGACGAAGCCTGCCAGAGTACGCTGCCCAGTATCTGGCAAGCCGTCATGCGAGCCGACCGATTGATTCTGGGCGGCGATCATCAGCAACTACCACCCACGGTCCTGTCGGATGTTGCCGCGGCGGCGGGACTGCGGGAATCGCTGATGCAGCGGATGGTCCAGCGGGATGGCGAAGAAGTCTATCGGCGGTTGACCGTCCAGTATCGAATGCACGAATCGATCATGCGTTTTTCTTCGGACATGTTTTACGACGAATCGCTAGTCGCCGATGCATCGGTCAAGTCGCACCTGCTGTGCGACCTGAAGGGCGTCGATACGACGCCCCTGACCGAAACCCCATTGATGTTCATCGACACGGCGGGCGCGGAATACGACGAACAACTTGAGCCTGACGGCGAAAGCAAGATGAACCCGAAAGAAGCCAATCTGGTGATCCAGTTGGTGCGAGAGCTTTTCCAGGCGGGCGTTTGCGCTAATCAGATCGCCGTGATCGCGCCGTACGCGGCCCAAGTCCGACTGCTGCGCAATCGCATGGATGCACCGGAGCTTGAAATCGATACGGTCGACGGATTTCAAGGACGCGAAAAGGAAGTCGTCTTAATCACGATGACACGAAGCAATCCCATCGGTGAAATCGGTTTCTTGGCCGACACGCGGCGCACCAACGTTGCATTGACGCGCGCAAAACGAAAACTGATCGTGATCGGAGACAGCGCGACGCTGGGCACCAATGCGTTCTATGCCAAGATGCTTGAGTATTTTGAACAAGCCGATGCATACCGTTCGGTGTGGGAATTCGATTCTTAGCGATCGGATCGGCGGCGAACATACCCAGCGTCCTCAAACTTTGCCTGATCGATCCCGACTTCGCAATGATCGCCTTCGCAATCACGGGCGAGGCATCTGATTCAATTCGATGAAGTTTGATTGGTTTGGTTTAAGTTTCGCTCGTAGACTTGAGTGTTCTCTGTTTACGACGGCGAGCCCGCAGACGGGATGGAAGCGGTAGATCGAGTGTCTTTCACTCGACCCGTCCACGTAAAAACGGACGATGTCTTTCCGCAGTGAGCGACCAGCAACCTTGATCGGCGGCAATCGCTCACTCGACGTGGCCGTCACCCGTTTCGAGAGATCCCTGTGAGTCACACCACTCGATTGTCGGCATGGCTGAGTTTGGCGATGGCGTTTTGCGGCACGACCGCGCGATGCACTGCCCAAGACTTGCCCATTCAATTCGACTTGCCTTCCGTCGCGGTCGCCCATGACACCGAACTGTCATCCGTCGGTGATGCCGCTGCAGTCCCAACAGGCTGGAACACGGTCTCGTTCGAACTGCGTTTGTCGTGCATCAATGAGGCGGCGCCGATCGTGGCGATGCAGCAATGCACCGTTCGCGTCAAGCCTCGCGATGCCTCCGTTCAAATCGTCGACTATTCGCCGCGAACCGAGGTCATCAGCGACCTAACTAGTCCGGTACAGATCAAACGCACGGACGAAAAATCGCGATCGATGGGGCTCTCACTGGACGGAAACTATGGCCGTATTGCTCGCGGAAACGTCGGCAGCGACAACGGCAGCAAGCAGACCGAGAGTGTTCAGTTTGATCGAGCGGCGCCCATGCAGGCGGTCATCACGGCTGGCACGTTCGACCGTGGCCGTGGCGCGTACTTCAAATTTCGCCGAACCGAAACGCAAGTTCTCGAAGGCGAACGTCGCCTTCAAATCACCATGTGCGTTCCGCCGACGTGGCGATGCGAATTGGTCGATGTAGACGTGACGTGCGAAACGGAGCGACGAAAACAAAGCCTGTGGGACAAGAGTTCTCACCCCGTCACGTCGACCAACTTTATCGTTGCCACCTACCGCAACGATGACGCCCAGGCGGCCGAGCTTGCCCATCGGTTGGCCAGTACCGAGTACCAATTGAAAGTGATGGCCCAACGCGTCACCGCGCCGCCCGCGCCGTTGACGTTGACCGGAATGCTGCGTCAGGTCGGCAAGACGTTTGAATCGAATCCCGTTCCGAGCGACCAAAACTGGTTGAGCAATCTGTTGCAAACCGGCGATGATCCGCAACGCGATCGGAGCTTCGCAAGTCTGCCAACGCCGATCAAAACCACAGCGATGAACTACGTTCAACTGCGTCACTGGTTCGTCCGACTCGATGACGTCCCCCTTGATTCGGCGATCGTACGCGCCTCGGGTTCGGCCACTTACGTGCCTACCAAATACACGCCGTCAACGGCTGCGCATTGATTGCTTGGATCGCACGTGCAGACACGAACGGTCGACGATACCTACGCCGATTCTAATTCGGCAATCAACTGCTCCGTCATCCCGTCAATCATGCTGTCTTTTTCGCCAAAGCGAAAATTTCGCAGCACGTTGATGGCGTGGCTCGGACTCTCGATCGAATCGAGCATCGTTTGCCATCGTACTGCCTCGTCAGCGGACAATGTTTGGTAGAAGCTCACGTGATTGGCCAGCAATTGGCCTTTCAATACGACGCGACCGAAGTGCTTCGTTTGCGTTCCTTCGTCGGGAATCACCCAAGTTGCGAACGTGAACGTAGGCAACGTGGTCGTGTTGATTCGGGCCGACCAATCAACGGTCTTGGTTTCGTCACTCCACTTGCCATTGGTTCGTAGTGGTTCCGCAAGCAAGTGAAGCGTGACCTCGACATGGTTAGGATTGTAGTGCCAGTCATGAAACACGATTCCGGATATCACGTCCATCGGGTCAGGCGAGTCGTTGGTAACGACTTCACCTTTCTCTTCGGCTTCGGCAACCTTTTGCTTGTAGGCGTCGGTACTTCGCAAAAAATCGCGCAGCGACTTCTTGATTCGAATCGGATCCGACATTGCATCGAGCACATTCGGCGGTAACTCGCCGCCGGACGCGGTGACTTTGCGAGCCACGATCGAGGTAACCAGAGCAGCAAATTCAGATTCACCGCCGTCGGCAATTTTCCGCGTGATCGCCGGCAACTCGTTCAATTGAAGATAGTCTCGCTCGATCAAGTACTGGGTCAGTCTCGCGATTTGGGCCAAAGCGTTGTCCGCATCATCGGACGACTCCATGACAGATAGATAAAGAACGACGTTCTTGAAATCGCGCCGCAGCGGGCCATCGACAAATCGCTGCAGACGTTCGGCCGACTTACGATCTTGAACCTCAAAGTCGATCCACTGAATCAAGAGCGAGATCAGTTCATCGACCCCGGCGTGGCCGCGTGCCACATTACCGATCGCGTCGTCGTCGCCGCGAAATCGTTCGTGATAGATCGCCAACGAGCCGAGCGCCGAGTCGAAGAACGTGTAACCGCCGGCACCGCCGATATCCGCTGGCATCTTGCCCTGAAACGTCGCGGTGAAGACGTGCTCGCCACCGTCGCCGTGCGTCTGCTGGCCGTGGTAGAGTTTTGCGATTCGATCGACTTCGTCGTCGCTGCGTACTTCGCGGTCGGACGGGTCCGCATTGACCGTACTCCAGTTCACCGTCAACTTGCGATGAATCTGATTCCCGTCGGGTCGGAGTTCGACTTCGTAAACGTTTTTGGCGCATCCGATCGAGATACACGAAATCAACAGGCACACCGACGTGATGAAATGATTCACGATTTCCACTCCCGCAAAAGCGTTTTGACGACGCCTGATTGTAACCGATGCTTGAATTACTGATCGAATTGATAGGCCAGATCGCGGTCGACGTGATCATTCAAGGCGTGTTCGAAATGGGCGGACGGGCGGCGTTAAAGGCTTCCAAGAAAGCGGCCCAGGCGGAACCGGGATCAAACCCGTGGGCGTGGGTCGTGGTCTATATTTCCTTAGGCGCCATCGCCGGTGTGATCAGCGTCTGGATCGTGCCAGTTCATTGGATCGGATCGCCAACGGCGAGGCTATTGAACCTAGCGATCACGCCGATCTTGCTGGGGTTTGCTTTCGAATTACTCGGACGTTGGAAAACCAAGCACCAGAAACGCCGCTATGCAGTCGACCGGTTTTCGTACGGTTTCACCTTCGCACTGGTGATGGGACTGATCCGATATTTTTCGATCGCATGAGGGTCAACCAATTGATGCTATAAGCCACTGGCTTGCTCAAGTTCATGGGCCCCCGCACAAACCACGCGAAGTCGCTTCCGTTTTGACATTGATTGCCGTGACCGGCTTCGTGTAGCCTCGCCGGCGATGGACAGATTCCAGAGGGCTCGCCATGGATGGTGCTGCAGCTGGAGTCTGCGACGATGGACAGTTTTTACAGCGAGGCATGGATGCGCGCCGCCCAAAACCGATGGACGATTCTTGTGGTCGGGGTCACGATGACCGTGACCCTAGGTTGCCGAGGATCCAAGCCTTTTGGTCGCTTCGTGCAAGTCACCAAAGAATCCCAGCACGACGATATCCAAGTCGACACGCCCAATCAGCGACTAGCAACCGCGAAACCCCGCGTTGAAACGGAAGTCACCGTCACGACCCAGGTCGACGGATCACCCTACAACGACCGTTACATCAACAGTCGACCTGTGGATCCATCGACAACCGCATCGAAAACGACGGCACCCACCTACGTCGAACGGACGTCCAGTTCGATTTCCGACCTGCCAACCGAAGCTGCCGATAAACTGCAACTTCCCCGTTCACCTGCGGTCGACCGTGTCGCTGCTACGCGAAAACGCGCATCCGAAAGGCCCGAGGTCCGCCAAGTCGCCGACCTGAGTTCGACGATCACGGATTTGCCGGCCAAACCACAGCCCAGCTCGACATCGGTGTCTTCACGGACGGAACCCAAAACAAAGTCGTCCAGTCGTACGACGCCCATGAACAATGAATCCGTCGCCCCCGAACACTCGGAATTGCTGGCGGCGTTCAGTGACTATCCGCCCGAGGTGCAACGTGAAGCGCTTCGTCGATTGGTGGCGGCGACCTCGCGATCGGCCGAGAAGACGACGCAACCGAGTTCGCTTGACTCCGTGTTGACCCGCAATCTGCAGTATCTGCCTGAGTTGCCGGCTTCCAACCCCAACCGTGGCGACGAAGCACCGGTTCGTTTGGCGTCAAACGAACAACGTGACAGCCACCGCCGTGACGTGGCGGAATCAACCCGTCGGCCCAATGCCGATTCGATTCGCAAAGAAAAAACACCCGTTCGCACCGAATCGCAGGCTGCGATTGCTTCCCTGACGGACGAACCGTCCGGACGCGTGACGGACTTGGACGTCGCTGAATTGGAACCCGTCGTGGTCCAGTCCATTTCCGATGCAAGCGACGATATCAAGTCGCCGGTACAACCGGCATCGGCTTCGCGATCGATCGGTGACGATTCGATGGTCGCTCGGGCGGCTGTCGTGGGCGAAGTCGACGAAGACACCCAGTCGCTGTATGAATCGCTGCTCGCTCAGCTTGCCAAGGCACCGGCCGGCGAGACCGAGTCGGCACGGGCCAGTCGGATGATCAAATTGCGGCACTTGATGGTGCTATCTGGAAACTTGGATGCCGCCGTCGAACAGATCGAAGGCATGCCCGAAGCCGAACAAGAATTCTTGCGGCATCAATTGTTGGGTCTGTGGACGATGGTCGACCCCGACGGACACCCCGTCCCCAGTCGCAGAATCACGACGGCGCTTCCGCAACTTCGCGAAGCCGCCAAGTTTGCCGCGGCCGCGACGGACTCGTTAGAGCTTCGATCGCTCGCCTTTTGTACCGAGATCGAATCGTACGGCCAAATCAAAACGTTCTCGGGCAATCGATTCAGCGCCGGCCAGCAAGTGATTCTTTACTGCGAAATCGAAAACTTCACGGCCAACAAAAACGCCGATGGCTACGAGACTCATTTGCAAGGCAGCTATGACGTCTACAACGCAAAGAATGAACGAATTGTCAGCCAGGTGTTGCCGGCCGACAAACAAGTTTCGGCAAACTATTTGCGTGACTACTTCATCGCTTACCAAATGAACTTGCCGGCTCAACTGGATCCTGGCACGTATCGTTTGCAAATGACGATGGAAGACGTTCACGGCAAGAAGTATGGCCAGTCGAGCATCCCGTTCGAAGTCGCCAAATAACGGCAACACGGAACGCCTTCAAGCAGCAGCACCGATTCGCAGCTCTACAAATCGATCGTGTCCAGCACGTGATAGGTAGGACCCTGCTTGTCCAAGAAACTGCCCACGATCAAAACTTGGTCGACGGGCATCGTACCCAGCGAAACAGAACTCGCCGCTTCGACGCGAGCAATCACATCGCCGCTGGCTTTGCGGCTGCCGCCACGTGTCCGCCCGAGTGTCAGGTGCGGGACATAGTCGCGGGGTTCACGCTTGAAACCGAGTTCGGCAAGATCGAGTTCTAGATTTTCGACGATCTGGGTCAGACTGCCAGAAACGTCGTCGATCCCCGCATAGACGACGCGAGTTTTTTCCAGCGTCGGCAAGCCGCCGGTCCCGGCAAACTGTAAATCGAATGGTTCGTATTCTTCCAGGACGCCGCGAACGACATCGCTGATCTTGGGAATGTCGTTGGTTTCGATGTCGCCGAGGAACTTCAGCGTCAGGTGCAGGTTGTCAGTGGGAACCCACTTGATACCATCGCCAGAAACCTTCAAGCGGTCGATCAACCGGACTGCGGCTTTGGTAATTTCCCGACTCAACGGGATCGCGATAAATGAACGTGTGGTTTGCATAACGACGATGGTACACCGAAACGACACGACTTTTCAGCCACCTATCTTTCGGCCACACCGGATATGGCGGGGCGGCCATTTGCAAACGATCGCTACGATCGGCGAGGACCGATCGATTGGGCTTTCGCCGACGCCGATCCGAGTCCCCGTGTCCGATGGTGATTCGATCGTACTGCATGAAGACTTGGCGAAAGGAGATTTGGCCAAGCCCGTGTCGTCGGGCGGTGATTCGCCAGGCAGCGTACTGCTGGTCCACGGATTGACCGGTTGCCATGCGGCGCCCTACATGACGCGACTGGCCGACCGGTTCGCACGACTGGGGATGCGCGTCTACCGCATGGACATGCGAGGCTTTGGTGCGGCAAAGGACTTCAGTACCAATCTGGCCCACGCCGGACGCAGCGACGATTGCTTGTCCGCGATTTCGATGATCGCCGATCGAAACCCCGACGGACCGATTTTCGCGATCGGCGTGTCGTTGGGCGGCGGTCAATTATTGCGAGGGATGGGTCGCATAGGCGGGGGTATCGACGCGGAACCCGAGTGGATCGATCGGTTCGCCGGGTTGGTGGCGATCTCGCCGCCACTGAATTTGACTTGCTGCAGCGACAACATGCAGCGACTTCGATTGCGACTGTACAACCGTTACTTTATCCGTTCTTTGTTGTCGCGGATTCCGCCGGGCGTTCGTGCGCGAGAAGACTTTGCCGCCTGCATCGCCGCGCCTCGACCGCGGACGCTGCGAGAATTGGATGATCGGTTCACCGCGCCGCTGAGCGGGTTTGCCGATGCGGCGGCTTACTACGATGCTTCGTCGTCTTGCCACGTTGTCGATTCGATCGGCGTTAACACGTTGGTGTTGACCGCGGCCGACGACCCGATCGTTCCGGTGGAATGCTTCATCAATGCCCGACAAGCGTGGTCACCGACGACGCAATTGATCGTTTCCCCCAGCGGCGGTCACGCCGGTTTCATCGACCGCCAACGGCGATCGTGGATGGACGAGGTCGTGCTGGGGTGGGTAACCGCCGCAATGGAACAACGGATTCGCCATTCTTGACGTCTCGTTCGAACGTCTACTGCCAACGTTACTTCGTCGTCCAGACTGGGGTCGGCTGGATCTCATCGGCGACGGGCGAGCCTTGATCTTTGCGGCCGCTGCCTTCCAAACGGCTGATGACTTCGACCGTCATGTCGTGATCGCACGTCATTTGGCAACTCAGACGCACGCCGGCTTCGGTGATTTCGCGGACGCGAAGGGTCTCTTTTTCAGCTTCGGTGATGGCATCCGGCTCTCCGTCGACGAACTTGACTCGACATGTCGTGCATCGCGACTGTCCGCCGCAGGCGAAGAGCTGATCGGTGCCGGCATCTTCGGCCAACGCCTTGACGAGCCGTTTTCCGGCGGGAATTTCGAAAGTTCCGACATTTTCGACAGTCAGTTTTGGCACGGATGATTTCCTGTGGATTGGGATTAAGGGCAGATAGGGCCGTTTCCCATCGTAGCGAAGAATCGAAAACGACAAAGTGCCATCGAGAGATACACGCGACGGTGTTAGACTTCGTAATTGGCTCGAAGCACAACTTGGTCTCCCTCTCGCGGTGGAATTTGACGGTATGGATTTGATGTCCGACGACGCAATCAGTGCCTTCGGTTTGCTGGTGAGTGAAGCGATCGAAACCTTAGTCGATTCACACGACGGGGGGCTTGATAAACGAGCGGCGATGTTGACGGTCGAATCGCCATCGTTCAGCAAAGAGAACGGCCAGATGCTGTTTTCGTTCAAGGTCAGCGGAAACCGACAAACGCCGGTCGTCACGTCGATCGGTATCGTGCCGCAAGGCGCCGAAGAAGACGACGGCGACTACGATTTCTCGCCACTCGGCACGGCGTTGGATGCGGTGCCGGCGTGCCAGTGCGATGGTTTTGAATCGGATCGGCGATGCGCACATACCCTGGCCACGGCGTGGTGGCTGCAAGAACAGATGGCGAGGCGCAGCGTTGCGGATGTGTTCGAATTCCTAGGCGAATTGGAAGTCGACAACGAAGCGGCCGGTCGCGAACTGGTCACCGAATTGATGCGGATCGCGAAAGAATCATCCGTCGTCGACTCGGCGGGCGAAGCGACCCGCATTCAGTGGCGGATCGGGCTTCCCCAGTCCCGTTATTACTGTCCCATCTCGATCACGCCCTACGAACAACGGCCTCGTAAAAACGGCAAAGGTTGGACGAAGGGCAAAGAAACTCGCAGCTACGATCTGCTGCGGCGTGACTTTAGCGCCGATCCCATCGACGGACGCGTCGCCGCGCTGGTCGCCAAACCCAGCTATTCGTTCGAAGAGGATCACTTCGGCGAATTCCGCGCGCTGCAGACGCTGATTGGACACAACAGCGTTGCCTGGGACGATGGCGATGCCACCGAAGTCGCTGTGTTGACCGCCGAATTAACGCTAACGCTCGAGCCGGTCGAAATCGAAGAAGACGGCGACGACGACGCACCGACGGAAAAGAAAACCAAGTTTCGACCGAAGCTTGCCATCTCAGGAATCAAAATCAATCCCGACGATTGCCAAGTCGTGCTCGGTCACGCCAGCCCCGTGGATCCCATCGTTGTTCTGGCCGACCAGAAATACAACCGCTTGGTGATCTGCACGCTGCGAGATCCGCGTGCGACACGTTTGATTCAGTTCCTGTTGCGCGCCGACTTTTCCGAAACGCTACTCGATGAAGCCGATGCGGCGAAGTTCTCGGTCGGCAGCACCGTCGTTGATTCGTTGGTGCGTGTCGAGTTACCGCCGCAATTAGCCGGACCGATTGTGCCCGTCACGGCCGAATTGGTGATGGAACTTCGGCCGCGACCGGGCGCCGGCTTGACGCTGGCACTAGCGATGCATGAACCGCGTTTCCGCGAATTGGTTTCGCCGGGCAATCCGCCTGGCATTGTTTCCTGCTTGACGCCCGAAGGCCCCGTCCGGTTGGAACGTGACCTTCCTGCTGAACGACTTTCGGCCGAAGCGGTTGTCGAGCACTTTGAACTGAACCTGCTATCGGGTGACGGTAATTTCCGCTGGGTCGCCACGTCGGACGAAGCGGCGCTGGATCTGTTGGCGTCGCTGTACCAAGGCGGCGAGTTGACGCCCCGATTGATTTGGCCCGAAGGCGAAACGATTCGCGTGCGAGGCGAGATCACTCCGTCGGCATTGCGAGTTCAAATCGACGACCGACGTGACTGGTTCGGGTTGACCGGTTCGGTTTCGCTGGACGGGCGCGACGTACCGCTTGCCGAATTGCTGGCCGCGGTTCGTGACAACCGCTCGCTGGTGCAAGTCGGCGACCGCGAATTCGCCAAGATCAGTGACGCGTTTCGCAAACGTCTGCAACAGTTGGGCGATACTGTTGTTGCCGAACGCGGATCGTTGAAAGTCGCTGACGCGGCGGTTCCCGCGATCCAAGAATTGATTGGTCACGACGTTCCGATCGAAGCCACCGCGCGGTGGCACGATTCGATCCGCCGTTTGGAAGCGCTTGCCGATTGGACGCCCGAAAAACCGACCGGATTGGACGCGACGCTTCGCGATTACCAACTGGAAGGCTATCAGTGGTTGGCGCGACTGGCATCGTGGGGCGTCGGCGGTGTGCTGGCCGATGATATGGGTTTGGGAAAAACAGTTCAAACATTGGGCGTGCTACTCGATCGTGGACCAGGTGGCCCAGCTTTGGTCGTGGCGCCCACCAGCGTCGGCGACAACTGGGTTCGCGAAACCGAGCGGTTCTCGCCCGGCCTGAACGCGCACCTGTATCGCGACAGCGACCGAGACAAGTTGATCGCCGCAGCGGGTGAGAACGATTTGATCATCGTCAGTTACCAACTGTTGCAGCGCGACGCGAAACGGTTCGCATCACGCCAGTGGCACACGCTGGTTCTTGACGAGGCCCAATTCATCAAGAACTCACAAACCAAAACGTCCCAGGCCGTTCGTATGGTCGAAGCCGATTGGCGAATCGGATTGTCGGGAACGCCGCTTGAAAATCACTTGGGTGAATTGTGGAGTCTGTTCCGCACGCTCAGCCCAGGACTGCTCGGATCGTGGGATCGATTCCGAAATCGCTTCGCCGATCCGATCGAACGACACAAAGACGACGAACGACGATTGTCGCTGTCGCGTTTGGTGCGACCGTTCATTCTTAGGCGAACAAAGAACACGGTGCTGACGGAACTGCCGCCGCGAACGGAAATCACGTTGCAAGCGGAACTGAGCAAGGCCGAGCGAAGGATGTACGAAGAAGCTCGCGTGGCCGCGCTGGCAGAATTGAGCGGCACCGGCGAAGACGGCCAAGCCGGTCAGCAACGCATTCGAACGCTGGCATGGCTAACACGTCTGCGTCAATTGTCGTGTCACCCGCGACTTGTCGATAAGTCGTGGAAGAAGAGTTCAGCGAAACTGGATTTGTTCACGACCTTGGTCGACGAACTGCGTGACGGCGATCACCGTGCGTTGGTGTTTAGCCAGTTCGTGAAGCACCTCGGCTTGATCCGCGAAGCACTGGACGAACGAGGAATCACGTACCAGTATCTCGACGGTGCAACGCCGGCCAAGGAACGTCAGCGGCGCGTCGATTCGTTCCAAAATGGCGAAGGCGATCTGTTCCTGATATCGCTCAAGGCGGGGGGCACAGGCTTGAACTTGACCGCGGCCGATTACGTCATCCACTTGGATCCTTGGTGGAATCCGGCCGTGGAAGACCAAGCCACCGACCGGGCCCACCGCATCGGCCAAGAACGTCCCGTCACGGTGTACCGACTGGTCGCCGAAGGAACGATCGAGGAACAGATCCTTGAACTGCATGCCGACAAACGCGAACTGGTCGCCGGTGTGCTCGATGGCACCGACCATGCCGCCCGCATGGAAACCAAGGAATTGATCGAACTGATCCGCGAAGGCGTGTCGGGCTAGGCGTCGATCGCCAACGCGAATCAGGGCCGAGGGCACCTGATTGGCGACCTCATGGGTGGCGCTGACGTGGGCGACTCGCACAAACCGCGAATCTGTCGCGCTGTCCGTTTCGGAGAACCGGACCTACGTGGGCGTTGGACGCGGGTAAATGGGATTCTTCGTCAAGAGAATGGTGGTCGGCGGCGGACCGGAAAAGTGGTAAAGTCGATTCAGACCAAACCCTCTCCTTTGTTCCTTTTTGGCCAACTTCCCTGATGACCGTCGATACCTACGCGATTTGCCCCTGTGGAAGCGGCAAAAAGATCAAATTCTGCAAGTGCAAAGACTCGGTCCACGAACTCGACGAAGTCATGAACATGATCGAGGGGGGACAGGTCGTTCCTTCGCTCGATCGCTTGTCGAACATTCTTTCTGAGAATCCCGACGCCGCTTGGGCGTTGGCGATTCGCGGTCGGCTGCTATTGGATCTCCGCGAGTACGATTCGCTTGCCGACAACGCGGACCGCTTCATCCGGTTGCAACCCAGCAACCCGTTGGCATTGACCCAGTTGGCGGCGGCGCTGTTGTTCCGCGGAAAACAGGAAGAAGCGACATCCAAGATGCTGGAAGCGCTGACCGAAAGCGGTCGCGACGTCGATGCATTCGTCTTGGACGTGTCTTCCGTTCTGGCATATTCGTTAGCCCAAAGCGGCGTGTTCCTTACCGCGCGGGTATATGCGACGTTGGCCATGATGGCATCCGGTTATCAAGGCGGACAAACCGCGATGACGGTGCTGCGTCAACTCAATTCGGCGCCCACGATCAGCCAGTTGATGAAGGCAATCCCCGAACCGATCGAACGACCCGAAGGCGCGGAGTGGGGCGAACGCTTCGACGAAGCCGCGACGCTTCTGCGCAGCAACAAAGTCATGCTGGCCGAAACCAAGTTCGAATCGCTTCGACGCACCGTGCCGAAAGAACCGTCGATTTTGTTGGGGTTGCTGACCTGCGCGATCTGGCGTGGCGATACCGATGCCCAATCCGACCTGTTCAAGAAATTGTCCGCGTGCGAATCGCTGGACTTCGAAGAACGAGCACGATACCTGGCGATGTCGGCTTTGGCCAAACCAGGTTCACCCGACGTTTCGGTGTCGACGACGACGTTGACGGCCGAGATTGAAAAAGCCGATGAAGCCGAACTCGCGTTGTTGGCCGACGCACGAATGGTGGCGTTGCCCCCGGACTTGCTGCAAGGCATGCGGGCCAGCGAAGACGAGGTTCCACCCAAGGCGGGCTTCCAAATTTTGGATCGCGAGAAACCGGAATCACTCGAAGTGCTGCCGCCGGTCGCTGATGTTCCCGAAGCCATCGCGATGGTGTTCGTGTACGGACGCCAAACCGATCGCGCCGCCCGAATCGAAGCGCTCGAAATTCGCAAGGAAAGCTTGGACGATGTTCGTGGCCGCATCGACAGCGTGATCAGCGGATTGAAGTGGACGGAAAGCGAAGGCGAAGCGTTGCCGTTGTTGGTTGCTTGCCAACCTGCGATCGCGATGATTCGATTCAAAGCGAATCCCGGCGAAGCAGAGAAGCTGCAAAACGAATTGTCGGACACGCGAATGGCGCCCTCGATCGCGTCACTGTCGCTGCCGTTGCTGGGCGGCGAATCGTTGAAGTCATCGGCCGGTGATGATTCCAAACGACTAGAACGGACGGCGGTCATTCGCATCATCCAACAATACGATGCCATCGCGTCGAAGGGGGATGACATCATGAATCGCGTTCTCGAATTGGCTGGCGTCGAACCACAAGCGGCGATCAAACCGACCGACGACGATATCGAATCGGTCGCCAACGAAGACTTGAACCTGGTCGACCCGGCAGGACTGAATGCTGAATCGTTGATCTATCTGTTGCAACGTTCTCAACAGGTCTCGGCGACTCCGGCGACACGGCGATTGGCCAACCGTTTGATCGATGCGGATCTAAGCGAAGAACAACAACCGGCTCGATTGTTGGCGTATATGTCGCTGATCAATGCAGCCGAAAATAGCACCGAAGCTCTTGAGTTGATGGAAAAAGCGAAAGCGTTCGCCGAGAGCAAAGACATCCCGATCTCGAATTTGTTGCTCAGCGAAATCGGCTTGCGACTGCAAGCCGGTGACGGACCGGGATTCCAAAACACGTTGCAAACACTGACGACGCGCTATGGCAATGAACCGGAAGTCATGGCCCGACTGCAACAAATGCTGATTCAATTCGGGTTGATCAATCCCGACGGATCGCCTCGTGGTGGACGGCCCGCCCAACAACCGGCGGCTGCAGCCGGCGGCGGACTGTGGACGCCTGATGGTGGCGGTGGCCCTGCACCCGCTGGCCCGCCCGAGTCCGGCGGCGGCAGCAAGTTGTGGGTCCCAGGAATGGATTGATTGTGTGCGATGGCTTTGAATTTTGGATTTGCATTTTAACATTTGAGATTTGAAGTCGTGTTACGTCACTCAACCACCGACGACCAACGTTTCATGTCGGCCGCGATCGAAAGAGCGCGGCTAGGCGAAGGTCACGTCGAACCCAACCCGATGGTTGGATGCGTGATCGTTCGCGATGGCAAGATCATCGGAAAAGGCTACCACGCGAAGTTTGGCGGTGATCACGCCGAAGTCGCGGCGCTGGGGTCACTTGAATCCACCGACAACGCTCGTGGCGCGACCGCCTACGTGACGCTTGAACCGTGCTGCCACTTCGGCAAAACACCTCCCTGCGCCGACGCGTTGATCGACGCCGAAATAGGCCGGGTCGTGGTTGCGATCGAAGACCCCTTTGAAAAGGTTTCCGGTGGAGGCATCGCGAAACTTCGCGACTCGGGCATCGATGTCACGGTGGGCGTGTTGGCAAATGAAGCGGCGGCCGTGGTGGCTCCGTTTGTCAAACGTGTACGCACCGGCCTTCCTTGGGTGATCGCCAAATGGGCGATGACCTTGGACGGGCGGATTGCCACAGCAACCGGCGAGAGCCAATGGATCACCGGTGAATCATCTCGCCGCGCGGTGCATGAACTCCGTGGCCGAGTTGACGCGATTGTGGCCGGCATGGGCACGGTGGTCGCGGACGATCCGATGCTCAACGCCCGGCCCCCGGGAACTCGCGTCGCCACTCGCGCAATCCTTTGCCGGCGGCGATTACCCAGCCTGGATAGTAAACTGGTTCGCACTGCGTCACAGATTCCGGTGTGGCTGTTCGCGGGCCCCCAAACGAATGCCGCCCAACGGCGCGATCTGGAATCGGCCGGCGCGCACGTGATTCTGTTGGACGACCGCGAATCTGACGACATGGTTACCACAACACTGAAACGACTCGCCGAAAATGGGGCGACCAACGTGATGGTTGAGGGTGGCGGGGAGGTTTTTTCCAGCTTTCTTAGTGTCGGTCAAATTGACGAAGCGCACGTTTTCGTGGGTGCGAAAGCCTTTGGCGGAACGGCGGCGCCGGGCCCCATCGGCGGTCAGGGCGTCGAACGACTTTCCCAAGCGTGGGCGTTCAAGCTGCATCAGATCGATCGATTTGACGACGACGTGCGGCTAATCTATCGCCGCTAGCCTTTGCGGAAACGTGGAAACTGAGAAAATCGATCTTCATTCTCGCGGCGATTTCTGACGATACTGGTTCCTGGACTCGTCGGCCTGCCCGATGAGGGTCGGCCCATGCGTCCACCGTACCGTTTGTTCCCACGTCGCTTGACACCAAGCGACCTTCCCGCTGGATCGGGGAAAGTGAGGGTTCAGGGATGAGGTGGTGTTTGCTGTTCGCCTTAATCGGCTTGTCCATGATGGACGCGTCTTTCGCTGAAAGACCGCCCGAGGCTGAGGGTCTTGATGCGGGGCGAGCGAGCCCAGCTAACGTTGGCCCCACCGACTCTGGCTTCTTCGGCGGCCCCGAACTGGGCTCCGGAGTCGTTCGATTTCAACTGATCCAAGGCCGTCTTTGCCTGGATTCGCCGCGACACCGCAAAGGTTCGCAAAGCTGCCAAGAAGGCGACTGCTTCGAAAGCATCTGCGTCACGGCCCAACGCGGAATCCCATCGCTGCACTACGTGCTCGAATCGCCCCAACAGAACGTGACGTTGAACGTCCAAGACGCATCCGAGATTCGGATCGAATCTTGGATCCCCACGTCGAACACACGGTCCTTGCTACATCACGACGACAGCGGCGCAATCGTCTGGGAGCGTGAATCCGATGGCAATACGATTCGATCATCTGGCGCCACCCTCTTGCATCTACGTCAACTGGATCCGAACTCATTCGATGCCCATTTTGGCACCCTGATCATGCGAATGCTCAATGGAACGTCGCTGGAAACGCTTGGCCGTCAAACCCACCGAGCGATGTTGGACGAAGCATCCAACAGCGAAGGCACGACGGTGGCAACCACGGAAGTCGCGTCCGCGATCGCGGCACTGCGATCACCACGGCGACATGTTCGCGCCACCGCCGAGCGACAACTGCTGATGTGGGGGACACCCGCTCTGGCCTTGATCGATTCGCTCGACACGGGCCAATGGGATTCAGAACAAGCCGATCGTATTGCCGCCGTCCGCCGCCGACTGCGACGAAACGACTCGGATACGCCCGCCAAACTTGCCAAACTTCTGGTCAACGACGATGAATACTGGGCTTCGATGTCCGACCGATTGACCGGCGCCCAGCGAACAGTGGCCGAGAATCACCTGCGACGGGTAGGCCTGGAAGTCTCGCTGTCGTCGCCGGCGATTCGGGTCGCCAAAAAATAGTTCCCCGGCGAGACCGCGGTGCGCCAATTTGTTTTTTTGACTTGCTGTCAAATTTGACGACTTGTCATTTTTTGCGCCCCGGGCTATTTTGACGGGATGTCAAAAATTACGCCCAAGCAAAGCGAGATTCGCGATCGCGAATCTCGCATCCTTCACCTGGCTCGCCCCATGGTTGCCGGCGGCGGCCTCGCCGCGCTCAGCATGGAAGCGATTGCGAAGGAAATGAAGTACACCAAGGGGACGATCTACAACCATTTTTCGTGTAAGGAAGAGATCCTGCTGGCGTTGGCGATCCAGAGCAGCGAAACGCGGCTGGCGTTGTTTCATGTTGCCGGGCAGTCACAGGCGGGGTCACGCGATGCAATGGCGGCCATCGGAATCGGCTGCGAGGACTTCCGCACACGATTCGCCGACCTGTTCATCATCGAAACGTTGGTACGTCACGCAACGATCTGGGAAAAGGCCAGCGATCAACGGCGGGAAACGCTTCTGGGGTGTGAAAGCCGAACGATGGGGTTGGTTGCCACCCTTGGGCATCGTGCGGTCAAAGAGGGCGATCTGAAGCTGCCGCGTGGACTGCACGTCGAAGAACTGATCTTCGGACTCTGGTCGCTCACATACGGCGGAATGATGATTGACGCGTCGTCGCCCGGCTTAAGCGAAATTGGCATTCGAGATACTTCCGCATCCATTCGACGAAACTGCAACGCGATGATGGACGGATACGGATGGCTACCGCTTTATGAACCAGCTCCCTACCGAAAGCTGGTGGCGAGGGTTCGCGCGGTCCTTTTCAAAACGATTCCTACGGACGCGATCGCGGTGGTCGACCAAGATTCGCCCACCGGCGTATCCACCCAAGGAGCCGGATCATGAATCGACACTCTGCCAATCAATACTCTGCCAATCGACGCTTACTCAATCGACGCTCACTCAATCGACGAGGATCGGTATCACCCAAGCAACTGTCCGCGTTGACTCTGTCCCTTGCCACGGTCGTGATCGCAGCCGTTTGGATCGGTCGCAGCCATTCGGCCGAGACTCTGGTCGAAGGTTCCGAATCACCACCGGCCACTTCCGCACCCTTGCCCGTCGGCGTTGTTGTCGTCGGGGTTGTCACGCCTGATGAAGTCCGCCAATCGTATTCAGGAATGCTTGTGGCGAGACGAGAGAGTCAGCTCGGATTCGATCGACCGGGCCGAGTCGTCGAGGTGATGAAGGAAGAAGGCGATCGGGTTACCCAGGGCGAGTGTTTAGCATGCATCGCCACGGATGACTTGGATGCGTCGGAGCAACGCACGCGAGCGGACCTGGAATCTGCCACCGCGTTGTTGGACGAGTTGATCGCGGGACCTCGCAAGGAGTCCATCGAAGCGGCTCGTGCAAAGGTCGCAAGCTTGGCGGCGAATCGAGAACTGTCAAAAGCAAACACCCTTCGCGAAGAACAGCTCGCCGCACGCGACGCCGGCAGCGTGCGGACGCTGGACGAAGCCCGTTTCGGCCAACGGGCAGCCGACGAGCAATGGAATGCGGCCCGTGCCGAGTTGCGTCTGCTCGAAGAAGGCACTCGAAAAGAACAGGTGGCCGCACAACGCGCCGTGTGCGATTCCATCCGAGGAGAGCTGCGAGAGATCGAAGCCGATCGTCGCGATAGCCGCATTGAGGCTCCGTTTGACGGCTTGGTCCGGTCGCGATTCATCGACGAAGGTGCGGTGGTCACCGCGGGCGAACCGATCCTGCACTGGATCAGCCTGGACGTCGAAGGTCGCTTCGGGATCCCAGCCGCCGTCGCGGACTCGATCAAGCCCGCCGATCAGGTCTCTCTGCGGCTGCGCACAACGCAATGCACTGGAACCGTCGTTCGTGTTGAACCCTATGTCGATTTGGCGACACGGACCCGCGCGATCTATGTCCGCCCGATCGGAATCGAGTCGTCCCAAGGATGGATTCCCGGGGAAGTCGTGGATGTCGAGCTCACGACGGGTTCTTCCAGCACCACAGCGGCGAACACTTACTGGTTGCCGACATCATCGCTTACCCGAGGCGGACGTGGCGTTTGGACGGTATTGGCAGTGCCCGGCACGGCGGCGGAAGCGGCTTGCGAAAAGCGGGCGGTAGAACTGCTACGCACCGACGGTGATCTCACCTTGGTTCAAGGCATGCTGAGTCCTGGTGACCGCGTGATTGTCGACGGCATGCACCGATTGACGGCGGGAATGCGAGTCGCCGTGATCGATAAACACAACAACCAAGGGGCGCAACCGTGAGCGACAAAACCGCTTCCCAAACGAACGATTGGTCGACGTTCTTCTTTCGTGATAATCGAGCGATGTTGCTGCTGTTGGGTGTCGTGGCGGTCGCCGGCTTGACGTCGATCGCAGTGTTGCCGCGAATGGAGGACCCGGTACTTTCCGCTCGCGTCGGTTTGGTCGCGACGCGAATGCCAGGCGCCGACGCCAAACGAGTCGAGAACCTGATCACCGAACCGCTCGAGGATCGACTGCAAGATGTCGAAGAAGTCAAGGAGATCGTCAGCGAAAGCCGGCCGGGGATCAGTACGATCACGGTCGTTCTGCGCGACGACATCTATGACACCGACGAAGTCTGGTCCGAGATCCGTGGCAAGATCGAAGACGCTATCACCGTATTGCCGCCGCAAGCATCCCGACCGGTATTCGAAGAACTGGATGTTCGCGCTTACGCGTTGATCGTCGCGGTGAAGTGGCAGCGAGACGATCCGCCAAGCTGGACGTTGTTGCGGCGGTACGCCAAGCGACTGGAAGACAAACTGCTGGCGATCAAGGGCACCGAAGTGATCGAGCGTTTCGCCGACCCGGGCGAAGAAGCGACGGTCGTCATCGATCCTGACCAAGCCGCAGCCCTCGGGTTGGACGCCACCAGCGTTGCGAAGCAGTTAAGCGGATCGGACGCCAAAGGTTCGGTGGGTTTCTTGCGAACAACGGATCAACAATTGATCATGGAAATGGCGAACCAATTTGAACAATCGGGACGCATCGCCGACGCATTGATTCAATCGGATGGCGGCGGTTCGATGGTCCGCATCGGCGACATCGCAACGATCACGCGAGGATGTCCCGATCCGTTGCCGCGATTCGCGATGATCGATGACCGACCGTCCGTCGCGTTGGGCGTGATGGTTCGCAAGGCCCAACGGATCGACCTTTGGCGCAGCGATGTCCAGGCCGCCTTGGATGATTTCGCCGACGACTTGCCCACGGGTTTGACGATCGACTTGGTGCTGGATCAAAACAAGTATGTATCCCAGCGGCTATCGTCGCTGGCATCGAACTTGTTCGTGGGTGTGATCGCGGTCGTGCTTGTTGTCTTGGCCCTGATGGGATGGCGCAGCGCCATCGTTGTCGCGTTGGCGTTGCCGTTGTCAGGCTTCACGGCCCTGTTCGGGCTCAGGCTGCTGCAGGTCCCGATTCACCAAATGTCGATCACGGGGATGATCATTGCGATCGGGCTGTTGATTGACAATGCCATTGTTGCCGTCGATGAAGTCGTAACCGAAATGCGATCTGGACGATCGCCGATCGAGGCGGTTCGCGCGAGTGTTCGGCATCTAGCGATTCCGCTTTTCGGATCGACGATCACCACGGCGCTGGCATTTGCGCCGATCGCGATGATGCCGGGCCCTGCGGGCGAATTCGTTGGCGCGATCGCGATCAGCGTGATCCTGGCGATCTCAGCCTCGCTGTTTTTCTCGTTGACGGTGATTCCGGTCGTCGCTTCCAAATTTGTCGGGCGGGCGCCGGACGAGAGACGCAAAGGGAACCTTTTGCAACGCTTCCTGCGAAACGGCTTTCAATCGCAAACGGTGGGCCAGCGTTATCGCCGAGTGCTTGAGTGGTTGTTAGAAAAACCATTCCGAGCGATCGCGGTCAGTGCCGTATTGCCAATCATCGGCTTTGGTTTGTTCAGCCAATTGTCGGAACAATTTTTTCCGGCCGCCGACCGCGACCAATTTCACGTCGAATTGGAATTGCCGGCCGACGCGACCGTGGCGGCGACTCAAAGGGCTTCGATGGCGATCAACCCGCTGTTGGTCGATGCGGGCGCGAAAAAGATCAGCTGGTTCTATGGCGAAAGCGCGCCGGTTTTCTATTACAACATTCTCGGCTCTCGACGCGGCGTTGCCAACTTTGGCAGCGCCATCGTGCAGATGGATTCGCCCGACGGTCTGCGTGACACACTTCGGTCGCTTCAACAAAGCGCCGACGCGGCGGTGCCCGGCGCTCGCGTCCTGATGCGACAACTCGAACAGGGGCCTCCGTTCAACGCCCCCATTGAGATCCGTTTGTTTGGTCCCGACTTGGTTCGCTTGCAAGAACTGGGCGACGAAGTTCGGATCGCTTTGGCGTCGGTACGCGACGTGACACACACCAAGTCGTTGTTATCGGAGACACTGCCGACCGTTTCGCTGGACGTTGACGAAGCCGCGGCTCGCTTGGTCGGAATCCAACCCGCCGATATTTCGACGCAGCTGTACGGCCAACTCGAAGGAGCACTTGCCGGACAGATTCTCGAAGACACAGAACAAATTCCGGTACGCGTTCGCGTGGGCAATGAACGTCGCGGCGAGCTTTCCCAGATTGCGACCATGCAACTGACAACGCCAAGCGGATTGGTTCCGCTGGCCAGCGTCGCCGACATTACGATTGAACCCGAGATTGCGGTCATTCCCAGGCGGGATCGGCGACGCATGAACCAAGTCGCCGGATTCATCTCCGCCGGAACCCTCCCCGCCGATTCGTTGCTGGAATTCCAAGATCGCCTAGCTCGCAGCGGCTTTCAATTACCGCCGGGTTACGAACTGGAATATGGCGGCGAAGCGTCTCAGCGCAATGATGCCGTCGGCAATTTGATGGCCAATGTCGGCGTGTTGATGGTGATGATGATCGCGACCTTGGTGTTGTCGTTCCGATCGTTTCGATTGGCGGCCGTGATCATGGTGGTCGCCGTCGGCAGCATCGGATTGGGCATGATTGGCCTTTGGATCGGCGGCTATCCGTTCGGATTCATGGCGATCATTGGCACGATGGGATTGGTCGGCGTCGCCATCAACGACTCGATCGTTGTACTCGCGTCACTTCGCGAACACGAGGCCGGCGGCCGGCTGAGTTTGGACGAAACCGTTGACGTGGTTTACCGATGCACCCGTCACGTCGTTGCGACGACGTTGACGACTATCGCCGGTTTTGCGCCGCTGATCATCAGCGGCGGAAAGTTCTGGCCACCGCTTGCGATCGCGATCGCAGGCGGCGTCAGCGGCGCAACGCTGATGGCGCTGTGCTTCGTCCCCGCCACCTACCGGATGCTGCGAAAATCCGAACGCGTGGCCACTTGCGTTTTCGTCGTTCGTCGCCCCGAACATCAAGATTCGCCCGATCCAGATATCGCGGCAAGCCTTCTATCGCACCGCGCCCAATAGGTTAGCGGCGGCCAACTGTTTCACGTTTTGGCTTACGATCTTTCCGCTGGTTCTGATCAAGGCGTTTCGCCATCGCCTCCGTTTTTTTGCGTTCGGTTCGCATCAGTTCGGCACGCGGGTCGGATTGTTTCGTCCACCAGCTGCGCAATTGGTCTAAGAGTCCCATCTTTCAAACATCCTCCGTCAGAAAAAGCGAGATGCCCAGAGTCACGAGAACTCGTGACAAGAAGGACATCGTCGAATCATATGCGATGACGGGGGTCGAAAAATACAAATTCGGCTATTATTGCGTCTTAAGGCGCCCTAGGAGGAACATTCGAGCACCTCTGCAGGTGGGTCCGCATCACGTGGGCTGGTCGCCTCGGTGCAACATCACGAAGGGGAAGATCCCCGAATCGTGGCCGTCACTGAATCCAATGCTGTACGCATAGCTGCCCACCGGACGCATCGATTCGATGCGTAGCGGGCGAGCTTCGGCAGCACTCAACACCGGCAAACCCCTCAATTTGCCAGCCGCTTCACGTTTTTCGGCTTCCCCACGCTTCTTTTCACGACAAGTCGCACAGGGGCATGTATTGCGAAGCACCGATGCGGTCCAACGGGTCATCGTCCCATCGCTCCACGAGATCGAAATCGCCGAGTCACCGTCGCGAGTGATGGTCAACGGAACGACATCCGTCTGAGTCTCTTTGGGTCGTATGGGATCAGGTTGGGACATGAAAGTGTTGGTGACGCCAGTGGGGTAAAGGTGAGGGCAAGACGCAATTCGATGCTCAGTCTAATGAAGTTCACGATGATCGAGCCATCGCTTGGCCTTGGCTTCGAACCGCGGCAGCGATCCGTCGGGCAACGGATCGACGTCAATTCGCATCGCCAATCGGTCACGAAGTCGCCGGGCAAGTTGCCCGGCCGACGACTCCGATGCTTCCAACTGGATCGCCAACTGGTCCATGTGATCTCTGCGAGTAACGATCATTCGGAATTCGGCGGTCGGTTCAATCTCTCGCACGATCGCTTCGACGCTGGACGGGAAAACGTTGACGCCGCGGATAACGACCATGTCATCGCATCGGCCCAACACGCCCCCGTCGAGCCAAAGAAAACGGCACGGCCGATCGTGCTGGCGATACCCGCGAACGATATCGCCGGTGCGATAGCGGATTGCCGGACCTCCCAAGCGTCCCAAGTTAGTCAGCACCAATTCGGCTTGCTCGCCTTCGGCGGCGACGCGCCCGCGCGGCGACGCATCGTCGAACACCAAACACTCGGCAATGAATTCGGATTCGATCACGTGGATACCTCGACGGTCATCACTGGCAAATCCCCACGCACCGACTTCGCTGGCACCGGTGTGATCGAACACTTCGGCGCCCCAAGCTTGTTCGATGTTGCAACGAATCGAATCGATCGAACCGCCCGGTTCACCCGCGACGATGATGCGCGTGACAGAGTTCGCACTTAGATCAACGCCAACTCGCTTAGCGACCTCGACCAGATGAAGCGCATACGTAGGCGTGCAACACATCACCGTGCAATGGTGATCCGTGATCATTCGCAAACGGTTCTCACTAGACATGCCACCGCTGGGGACCACCGTTGACTGGCGACGAACCAGCGCATCGTGGGCGGTCCAGAATCCGATGAAAGGCCCGAACGAAAACGCCATCAAGGCAACATCATCGTCGGTGACTCGAGCCGCATCCAGAACGAAGTCCCAACAACGAAGCCACCACTGCCAATCATCGGGCGTATCCAAAACCACCATCGGATAGCCTCGCGTACCGCTGGTCTGGTGCAGTCGTGAATATTGGTTCCGTGGCAGATCAAAAATGCGACCGGGCACTCCGGGCGCATTTCCGACTAAGTCTTCTTTTGTCAAAAACGGCAACTCACCCAGTTGATCAAGCGAATCCAGCGGCAAACAAATGCTTCGCAAACGAGCTTTGTAAAAAGGCCTGTCACGGGCCACGACGAGCAACGCGTTCAGACGGGAAAGCTGCTCCGCGCGAAGCAACGATACGTCTAGGGTCTTTGTTTCGGATGGGGGAAGTGAAGCGTCCAAGAACTGTCTCGATCGAAGGCCAAAACGTTTGTGAATATCCGATGAATTGCCGAGCCACCCCATCCTAACACGACTGGCCGCGAGAGCGACTCTAGGTGGCAGAAACACGCCTTCGAACACCTTCAAGCCCCACCACGAAGCGTTTCCAACCACAGGCCACGAACGGACAAATGCGCAGAAACGATGAAGACTCGATGAGATCATCGATTGGCTGTTGCAAGTCAGCTCAAAGCCGACAAACATTCTCGCGTATGGCTGACTCAGACGGTGAGCACTAAGCGACCGAGCGGGCCAGTGCTACTGAGCAATCGACGACGTTTCGCTCTGATTTCAAACTCCCTCGATCCATTTGCCGTGCTGACCCAAGCGATGCAAACCCGAAAGACCAAGATGCGACGAACCGGATTCACGTTGATCGAGATGCTGGTGGTGATTTCCATCATTGGAATCCTTGCGGCGTTGTTGTTGCCCGCCGTTTCAAAGGCTCGCGAAGCCGCCCGGGGTGTCGAGTGCCAGAGCAACCTTCGGAATTTCGGCATCACATTGACCTCTCGCACGACGTCCGCACCCGACGGTGCGTTTTGCTCGGGCGGTTTTGACGTCGAACGCGACGGAGTTCCTACGGAACAGGGTTGGGTCGCTGATCTCGTTCGACGCGGCGTCTTGGTCAGTGAAATGCGGTGTCCCAGTAGCGGTGCGACGACTAGCAAAGCGATCGAACAACTGTTGACGATCCCGATCGCCGATTTGCAGGCCACTGATTGCGTGGATCGTTTGGGCAGCGAAGAACATACCAACGAAATGGGACAGCAGATCAAAAACATTTGTCGCAAGATTGCGGATGATAACTTGGCTCCACTGTCCGACGAGCGGGCCGAATTGATCCAACAGCAGATGCTCGACCAAGGCTACAACACGAACTTCGCGGCTTCCTGGTTCTTACTGCGATCGGAACTGCGATTGGACGCCGACGGCAACGCCGACCCGACGGATGCGACGTGTACCGACACCGATCCGCGAGGACGAAACGTCACCAAAGGCGTCCTGACCACGCGAATCTTGGACAGTGCCAGTGCGTCGTCCAGCACGGTTCCGCTGCTGTGCGATGCGGCAGCGGCGGGATCGCTTTCCACGACGATTGGCGAACTCCTCGGCGGTTCGTTTTATGCCACGGGCATCGTCGGCAGTCCGGTCGGCAACCGTGTGATGGTCGACAACGATGCCGATGGAACCGCAGAAACCAGCAGCACGTTCTTCATGAGTCTGCCTAGTTTCCCCGCCAGCACGCCACGCGAGGGCGCAAGCGGTTGGTTGAAGTCTTGGAACCACGACACACGCCAAGACTATCGCGGCATGTCACCGCTTCATCTTGGCACGGCCAATGTGTTGATGGCCGACGGCTCCGTGCGAGCACTCACCGATGTCAACAATGACGGATTCATCAACAACGGCTTTGACGGTGCGGACGTGAACGTCCCTTCGGGCGGCCCTTATTGGATCGATTCGGTGATCGAAGCGGAAGCGTTACAGCTGGCCAGCTTCCATGCACTCGGATCCAAGGGCAGCCAGAACTAGATGGTCAATTTGTGTTTTTTGTTTTTATCGCTTGACCGCAAGAAGGGTCAAGCTGGTCACGCCTACACAGGAGGATTGCGACCTAACCAATTTCGAACCCGATAAAGCTTAGGCCGCTTTCAGGCGGTATCGCGGGGCGACCACCAAGCCCCGCCCATGACAAACCTCGCACAGCAATCGTATTGCCAGCGAAACGACACGGCCCAGTACGGCCGTGTTTGAATCGGACGATCGACCCGAAAATGACAGTATGTCGATCACAACTAACGAAAAAGCAGAGCAGGTGACGGATCGTGAAATCGCTTCCGTGCAGGGAAGTCGCTTTCGAACAATCGAACCCGCCACCCACTCTACCCATCCCCACATTCTGGATCACGCCTCGCGTGGATGTCCAGAGAACCTTTTGGAACTTTAAAAATGCGTATGCGAAAAGCGGGTTTTACCCTAATCGAACTGTTGGTGGTGATTGCCATCATCGCGTTGTTGGCGGCCCTGTTGCTGCCAGCAATCACCAAGGCACGTGAAGCCGCTCGTTCGGCACAATGCCAAGCCAACCTGAAGAACATCGGTGTTGGTCTGTTCAAATTCAGCACGCGTAGCCCCGGCGGACAATTTTGCTCCGGTGCCTACGACCTCCGTCGTGACGGATGCCCCGATACGTTTGGGTGGGTTGCTGACTTGGTAAACACGGGCGAAGCGAACTTGAACGAATCGCTCGACCCGTCGAACCCGCTTCTGGGTTCCGAAAAGTTGAATGACTTGCTCGGTAGCGACACCACCCGTGGACGCGCCGGTGCCGGACCGGACCGTTTGTCGGCCGGCGTGTGTGGCCAAGATCAGTGGAAGGGCTTCTCGACCGCATCGCCCACCGCCTTTTTCGGCGGTAGCGCCAACAGCAGCGCGGAACGCGCCGAGTTGGTTTCACGTTACTTCGTGCAAGGCGGATTCAGCACCAACTATGCAACCGGTTGGCACCTGTCCCGCGGCATGGTCCGCACGCAAAGCGTGGGTACCGGTTCGAGCACCTACTTGACCACGACAACGGCAACGACGATCAACGCCATCAACGGCAATGTCGAACAACCGGACTTCAAGGCGCTCAACGGCACCGTCGGTCCGATCGCCGCCCGCGAGTTGGATCGTTCTCGCATCCCATCAAGCAACTTCGGCTTCGTTGGTTGCGCGGGCCCCGGCGATATCGACGAAGCCGTTTTGGCATTGGATATCCGTCACGGCCAAGCAGACCGTCGCGTCTACAACCCGAACAGCGACGAAGCCGCTGCCTACATCACGGCTGGATCGATCCTTGCAGAATCGTTCAACGACGGTCCTGCGATCTATGATGCTGCTACACGTTCGGTTCGTTTGATCCAAAGTGGCGCACCGTTGGTCGGGAACCAACTTTGTGAGAAAGGCGAAGCGACCACCAACGGTTGCAGGCCTGCCTACGCTGCGGACTTGGCTACTGCGACCGCTTACGTCCCAAGCTTCACCGCAGCGGACATCACCACTGCCCCGACGTACTTGCAAGACACCCGCGACTGGTTCGCCGTTCACGCCGGTGCAGTCAACGTGTTGATGGGCGACGGAAGCGTCAAGGTCTTCTATGACCTGAACAACGACGGCTACTTGAACCCGGGTTTCCCCGTCGGCAAAGACGCCAACGGTGCTGACGCTACTCCGCTGACCGAAGACGAAATCGTTGACGTCGGCTATGCCGATTCGACGACGGAAATGCCACGCGACCAGTTCTATGGCGGCGTGTTCTGGAGCGAAACGTTCTTCAAGGGCGCTTTCGAAGACTGAGCCTGATGCTTGCTTGATCCAATTCGATGCCTCTGCGATTCATCTTGAGTCGCAGAGGCTTCTTGTGTGACACCCTTTTTGCCCCTATCTAAACCAAACACCTATCGCTGATGAACACGCTCGGAAAACGAATGATGGCCGGTGTCGCGGTTGTGGCCAGTCTTGCCACGGTCGCGGGAATCTTGATTGCCACGGTCAGCTACGAACCTCACGGTGTTCCGAAAGCTCTTCGCCCGGCGTTCAAAGCGAAGATCGCAGAGGTCAAGCAGCGGGCAAGCGAAGTCGCGACCATTTCCTCGTCCGTTCGTCCGATCGCCTCGCTTGATACAACCGAGTTTCATTTCGGTTTGCTCGACCCACATGCCACCGTCAGCCATTCGTTCACCGTTCGTAACGACGGCGAAGCACCCTTGACCATTAACGTTCAGCGAACGAGTTGCAAATGTACGGTCGGAAAACTGGGCAGCAACGTCCTTCTTCCCGGCGGGCAAACCGACGTCACAATGACTTGGAACACGGGATACCAACTGGACAACTACGAGCAATCGGCGACGCTCGAAACGAACGACCCGCTGCAACCCGAAATAACTTTGACGGTCCAAGGCGAAATACGCGCTGAATTGGTCGTGCCCAGCCAAGTTGTGATGAAGTCGGTCAATCCCGGTGACCTACCCGAAGCAACGTTCACCGTCTACAGCCAACTGCTTGAAGACTTCTACTTGGACTCAGCCGCAAGCGACTTGCCAAGTTTCGATTGGAACGTCGAACCGCTGTCCGTGGACGATACCAGTCTGTTCGACAAGCACGCAAAATGGGCTTGGCGAGTGAGCGTATCAACCAGCGGAAAGTCTCGCGGCAAGTTTTCCGGTGACGTGAAGTTGACGTTCAAGAATCCGAACTCCGACGAAGTGATGACACGCACGGTCAACGTGGCTGGTCACGTTCGTGCGCCCATCAATTTTTACAGCCCCGATATCCACAGCAGCGAAGGGTTGGATATCGGAACCCTCGACGCGGGCAAGGAGCACCAGTTCAAGCTGGTGGTCCGAAACCGAGGCGAAGCGAATCGCAAGATCGAAGTCACCGGCGTGGAGCCCAAGGAATTGAAAGCTCATCTAACGCCGATGTCCAAGCCGGGCGAGTATCGATTGGTTCTAACCGTCCCGGCAGATTGTCCGACGGTGATGTTCAATCGCGATCGCCAGCACGGCTACGTCGAAGTGGGTGACCCGGACGACAAAACCTTCAGTAATTGGTTTCCGGTACTCGGTGCCATCGTCGACCTTCAATCAGATCCACGATGAAGCAGGAGAGCGAAACTTTCGCGTTGGTATGGAATCATGGGCAGGAATGAGATGACAACGATGAATTCAGTGTCCGGCGCGGTCGGAAACACGTGTGGCAACTGCAAACACAACAACGGCAACGGCGAATTGTTCTGCGCCGGATGTGGCCAAACGTTGGTCGAGCCCTGTGCGATGTGCAGCAAGCAGGTCTCGCTTACGCAAAAGTTCTGTGGTTCGTGCGGTACCGATCTGGCGGCGTTGTTGAATCAGCGCATCGCCAAGCATGGCGAAACGATGACCCAAGCGGTTCAAGCAGCCAAGGCGTTCGACTTTGATCAATCCATCTCGCTGTTGGGACGCATCGCTGACTTAAATGATTATCGGTTCGCCAAGGATGCAAACGATGCTCGCAAAGCCATTGAGAAGATCGAGCAGTTGAAGGCGAAAACCAACAACCAATTCGACCAACACGCTCAACAAGCCGCCGCAGCTTTCGATCGAGGCGACCACGCGATGGTCGTGAAATTGCTTAGCGAGGTTCCATCGCAACTGCTAAGCCCCGACAGCCAACGGTTTCTATCCCGCAGCAAAAACCATCTCGGGCAACTCGTGGACGTCGACGCGGAACTCCGGAAAGCGGTGTCTGCGAAACAATGGATCATGGCGGGAGGTTATCTCGATCAACTTAATGAGTTAGCCCCCGGCCATCCCGCATATTCGAAGCTTGCTGCGGACTTGTCACAAAAACTGATTGCCAATGCAAATGCAAAACTCGCCAAATCCAAATACGCGGACGCGCTGCAATGCGTCAGCGCCATCCCGGCGATATGTCAGAACGAAGAATCCGCTCGACTTCGTGAAAAAATTGACAACGTGCATTGGTTAGCAGACCAGTTCCCCAACGAACCCTACGCACTTCCCTTGCTGGGTCGAATGTGCGTCCGATTCAACAAAGAATCACCCGATGACGAAACGGCGAAGGTGACATTGAAACGGTTGTCCGGCGCCGTTCGGTCGCGCCCCTCGGAACTACGACTAGCCTATGCCGATTGGGATGGCAGTCGCCAAAGCTGGGTGGGCGGGAAGGTCGGTATTTTGGCGTATCCTCAATCGCTTTCGTTCGGCGATACATCCCTGGATCGAAACGCGTTGGCAAGACATAGCATCGCGTTCGGCCTGGCGCTGCAGGGACTTGGGATCGCCCGTGTCGAAGGTGACTTTTTGCCGCCCAAAAAAGGTTTGATGTCGGCGATTCGCAGCCGGAAGAAAACCAAGTCTTGCTGGGGTATCGACGTCGGGGCCAGCGGAATCCGCGGCGCACATTTGGAACTGAATCCCGAAGGCACGGTGCAAGTCATTGCGTTGTACACCGCTGAGTTTCCAGAGCCGACATGCCGCGTCGGCAGCCAGACGAAGTCGTCCGTCATTCGCGATGCGATTGTAAAGATGGCTGGCGAAATCGCACCCGGTGAAACGCCGGTATGGATCAGTATGCCGACGACCGAGACAGTCAATCGCTTTGTGCGACTGCCACCCGTCGACAAGAAACAAGCGAATAAATTGCTTGACGTCGAAGTTAGAGAGCGAATCCCATTGCCGTTGGACGAATTGGGGATCGTTCGGTGGATGGCAGACGATGTCATCGAACAAATCAAGGGACGACCGGCCTTCGTTTCGGCTGCTCGCCGAACTGCGATCGAAAGTCGCATCGATCTGTTCCAAAGTGCTGGTTTGACAGTCTCCGGATTGCAATCGGCAGCGATAGCATTGGTAAATTTTTCGGCGCACGAGTTTGCGACGCACTGGAAAGTGGATCCCGAATCCGAAGCAGCTGAATCGGAGCACAGTGAAGCATTCGCCATCGTCGACAGTGGTGCCGAGACACTAACCGTTGCGGTGATCGCCCGAGACGAGTTTTGGTTCTCGTCGATCGAAAATGCCGGCGAGAACTTTACCTCGTTGCTGGCTCGATCGATCAAACGAACCAACAGCGATGCCGAACAACTCAAACGCGATCCGGCAAAAATCGAATCACCATCATCGGCTTGGACTCCGCTTGAGAACCGCATGGGCGAAATCCGCGCGCGGCTCGAGCAAACGATGACCGAAGCCAACAAGTTCATGAACGAACTCGACGTGATTGGGGTCTGGTGCGTCGGAGGTTCTGCGTTCACCTTCGGTTGGATCCGTCGCGTTCTGTTGAAAGAGTGATGCGAACGTTCGAGACACTTACGACCAGCCCACTGTTCTTGCGAAGAATCCATTGAAAACGTCTTTCACCGCCGCCCGACCCGAATCCGCTGCATCGATCGCATTGGCTCGATTCCGCATCCATACGATTTTGAAAATGATCGCATGTTGCGCCACGATTTTTGTCGTCGGATGTGGCCCCAGCAAAGAGGATTTGATCGCCAAAGCGATGAGGCGCAAACGGGCAAGTTCCGATGACGTTGACCCGACTCCGGTGCAAGTAGCTGCTCCGGTCGCAGCTAGCGCCCCTGCACCGCAACCCGCCCCCATCAGCGAGTCAAAGACCGCAGCGGTCGAAACGGCCGTTCCGAAACAAACGTCCAAGGCGATCGCCGGCGTCGAACAGAAACCATTGACGCCCATTGACCAGCGAAAGCCAACTGAGTCATTGTCGGCTGTCGATCGTCGCAGGATGGCTGTCGACAACCTCAAGAAAATCCACGAAGCCATGGCGGCCTACGTGGCCGATCACGGTGAGTTCCCGTACTACACGATGGAGTCTTCGGGTGGGATTTCGACATTTTCGTGGCGAGTTGCCCTCCTTCCCTACCTGGGCTATCAAGAACTGTACGACAAATTCAATCACGAACGACCTTGGGACTACCCCGAGAACAAAGAACTGTTGACGTTCATTCCGCCAGAATACGTTTCACCAGAACGTTTCGACACGAATACGAATTTCCTAGTCCCGCTGGCCAACTTCCTGATTTTTCACGATTTCACCGAGCGTGATGAAGAAAGCAACGAACAGAAAGTTACCAAGGTGGACAGGATCACCGATGGCTTAGACAACACGATCCTGTTGTTGGAAGTCGACGACGATTTCTCGGTGCCATGGACCAAACCCGAAGACTATCGTCTGTTCGGTGGCGAGGGCGGTCAACGGGCAATCACTCGCGGATTCGGTCATCTACGCGGTGACGGCGCGCTGGCGATCTGGGGCAACGGTTGGCCGTTCTCTTTGAGTAACGACCTTCTATTCCAACAGCTCTATCCCGCATTCACCTATGCCGGGAACGAACGACAACCGGCGGCGGTCATTCACCGCGAAGTTTCGTTCGACAACGTGATCGACCGCAGCGAAACGGTGACCTCGTCGATCATTGCGGACACGTCCGAGTCACCGACCCAAACGATGAGCCTTGATTCGATTCCCATCGTTCGTCGAGAAGTTCCCAACTCGATCGAATTGGCCAACGCCGAAGAACGATTTCAATCGATCTTTGGTGACCGTATCCGCGCGGCGAGAGATCGAATGGCAAAAGACAAATTGGCGGTGGACATTTCGAAAGCGTCGGCAACGATGCAGGCTGATCTGGCCGGCACCTATGTGATGCAAACGGCGGCGATGGAGCTTGCCCAATTGGCGGGATCGGTCGACACGTTGTTGTCGGCGGTCGATGCACGTGTCGCCACGTTTGAAGTCGACGCCTACAAGACCAACACGGACGCCCTTTTGAGTCTCGCCAAGTCATCGTCACAAATGGATTCGGCATCCATCGATGGAACCACGTTTTTACAACGGGCGGTCTATGTTGTTTGGCACGCGGTTGAGAATGACGACTACGACACCGCCAGAATCTTGGTACGTAGTGCGGATCGGATGATCGATGTTTCGCGAAGCAACCGGTTGCCGAAAATGCTGGGGCGATTGGGTGTTGTGCTGGGCGAAGCCGAACGCCAGTATGCCAACGCCAAAGATCAATTGGCCGCCTATCGCGACAATCCCGATGATGGCGAGGCGGCGGCGACGTTTGGGCGATACCTGTGCTTCATCAAGGGCGACTGGGATCGTGGATTGCCGTTACTGGTGGGTGGCGGCCCCGAACCACTTCGCCGTGCTTCAAGGATCGACTTGAAGGGATTTAAAACGAATGAAGACGAAGTTGCCATCGCTGACTCGTGGTGGGAATTGGCATCGCAAGCCAGGCCGGGAGTCTATCGACAGGGTGCCCTCGATCGTGCCGCCCATTGGTACCGAAATGTGTTCGAAAAGATGCCCGACTCGTTGGACAAGATTCACGTGAAGGCGCGACTGGCAGACCTCAAGCAAGTGGAGCTTTCCAGCCCGCTTGCGATAACGGCCCAACTGGCCAAGCAAAGCGGCGTTGATCTAAGTATCAAGTTGGCCGATGTTGCATTCTCCGGTCGCAAGGGGGGCCTATTGACGGCCAGCAATACCGAAATAGAGGACGTCAACAACTAAACGAGCGTCCACACGAGATACCAAACGCTTCACACTCAACAGCGATCAGTTTCTCAAATCAAAACAAGCCAGCCGTTCACCATCGCGCACAAATAGGTGTTTTCCAGCCAGCGAGGGTGGAGCAAAACAAGGTTCTGTCATGATCGGCGCGGCAGTGAAAGCGAGCACATTGGCCTCGGTTGCTGTTGGGATGACAGACGCGAGATGACCTCGCTCGCCAACCAAAACCAATGATCCGTTGACGACCAGACCCTGGCCTCGACGAAGTAGCGAGTGATATTTCCAGTTTAGCTTTCCTGTCGCAAGGTCCACGCTGCGAAGTTCCGCGCCACCCTGCCCCGCAGATGTGAATGCGATTACATCCGAACCGACCGGCATCAACGTGTTGTACTGGCAATCGATGACACGCCGATCTCGCCACAGTTCTTGTTGCGTTCGATCCGGGTTGATTTGCAAACAAACCGCCCCTGGCCCTGGGCCTGTTACGATCAACACTTTATTATCCGACACCAACGGTGTCACAGCGTTGAACGACATCGGGGCGCGCGAATGATGAGAAACCGACCAATCGGCCAAGCCCGTTTCCGGGTCAAGTGACGTTAGACCCAAATGGGTCATCACGAACACGAACGATTGATCGTGGATGGTCGCAGCGACGGGTGCGCAATAGCCTGCGGGCGCGTCGCCGGATTGCCAAATGTCGGCTCCATCATTGCGGTCCATCGCCAGAATGCCCACGCCGTGATCTTCCGCTCCAACATCGAAAATGACGCGGTCGCCGATCACCATTGGCGATGCACCGACGGGAAAGATTCCGTCTTTCACTTCGTATTCCTCGTGCAGATCGCGCGACCAAATGATCTCACCAGAGTCAAGCGACAAGCAAAAAAATTGACCCTGTCCGCCAACCGCGAAGACTCGGTCGCCATCAATCACCGGTGTGCTGTAAGGGCCGTCACTGTATTCGACGTCGCAAACGAACGTGGTCGGATACCGGTATCGCCATATCGTTTCACCACTTTCTGTGTCGACGCACTGGACGATCTCCTCGTCGTCGATACGGTGATTGAACACCAACCGATTTCCGGCAACGACGGGCGATCCATAGCCCGTACCGATACTTAGGCTCCAGCGTTGTTTGGGACCGTCCGGTCCCCAAGCCAGATTCACCGCCTGGGTAGCCGCGACGGAGTTTCGGTTGGGCCCGTACAACTGAGGCCAATCGTTGGTAGCAACGTTCGACGACTGGGAACGGAGTGACGATTCGACTTGAATTGCCGTCTGGTATTGGCGAATCGTTCTCTGATCCGCCACATCCGCCGACGTCGGTTCGGACAGGGGAAGCTCAAGCGGATCGGGCTGGGGTGGTCGGGAACACCCAACATGAACCAGTAACATGATCAAAAACACAGCACCGCAAGCGTGCCGGCGGTACCGTTGACGATGATGCAACATAAGATGGGACAGTCAGAACAGCAAACCAGAGATGAATTTCGCGAAACATAATGTTTAATGACTGCCTGTGACATCTCTGATGCACTCGCGCCGCCAAAACTTCATAGAAACGACACCATGGATTCTTATCCCGATCCGACACCCGATGCAGATTCCGATTCGGACTTCCCCCGTACCGGCCGTGTTGCGTCCGTCGATTATGGGACGGTGCGCATTGGGATCGCGATCTGTGATCCGGATCGGATTTTGGCCAGCCCGCTCGAAGTCCACCCGGCGGCGAACTGGGAGGACGACGGTGACTATTTCCGCGAACTGGCGAAGGGTGAACGGATCGCGGCGTTTGTGGTCGGCTTGCCGATCCACTGCGACGGTGGCGAAAGCCAAAAGAGTTTGGAGGCAAGGAAGTTTGCCAAATGGTTGTCCGACGAGACGGACTTGCCGGTGCGATTATTCGACGAGCGGTTCACGACGTCGGCCGCGAAGTCGCGGATGGCTGATGGCGGTTACACACGTGCAAAAAAGAAGAAACGCATTGACGCTATCGCCGCGCTCGTTCTGTTGGAATCGTTCTTGGAAGCTTGTCGCTACCACGATACCGTCGCCGGAGAATCAGTGAACTCGCTAGCGACGGGTGGCGAACAGCTTGACGATCAATGACGCGGCACGTGGCCGCGACAAGGCTCAGGCCGCTTCGCAGCCCGACAACTTTTGCAACAACAATTCGAAACGATTTTCGGCGTCCCGACGACGCGAAACCCGTTCTTGGATCGTCCAACCCGATCGGATTTGCAGCACGCGGCGGGAAATTTCGGCATCCGAGGGCAGTGTCTCAACTTGAGCGTCTGCGTTGTTTTCCGAGATGCTGTTTTCGCAAGTGATGGTCAACATGATCAAGATCCTCCTGAAAAGTGATTCGTCCGAAGAGTGGGCTTCTTTGCATGACACTCGTTCGCATTCTGAAAGACCTGTAATGCAACAGGCGTGCCAATCGCTTGAACTGACACGACCGAATCAACTCGCGTTCGCGGAAAACCGCGTTTTTCCATCAATTCAGGCCGATCCAATTTATCTTTTCATCGCCTGACTCACTCAAACCCTGTCAACTTTGCCCCAGACGAATTGTTCAAACGATTGCAAATCCTGCAACTTTTGCTCGGGCAGCCGCATCAGTTCAAGATCGTCGCTGGCCGGATCGCCGGTGATCGCGTGACGGAGTTCAACCCACGTCGAAAGCGTGCATTTTCCCTGCAATTCACAGTACTGAATCAAACCCGCGGCATCGTAGATCATCCCGTAAATCTGCTGCCCGCCACCGTCGCGAACCCAGACGAAGGATCCATCCGGTTCGAAATGCAAAAGTGGCAGTCCCTCCAATCGGGACGATGACGCCTCAAAGCTTGTCGGGATCGGCTCGCGGCCACGCCCGTATAGATAGACGTGAAACGGATTCGACGATGAACTCATAAGGCTTTCTGTCCCATTGATAGCAACATCAAACTCAATCGCTACTCCACCGATTCTGTCAAAACCGGCTTCGGCGACACTGGCTGGCCAGAGGTGCCAACGACGTACTGCGCTTCATGCTCCCGCAAGCTCTCGATCAACTCGTTCATCATACGTTTGAGTTCAACCGGTTTGGATGTCGCCAAATTGACTTGCTCGAACGGATCGTCAACAAGGTTGAACAGTTCATACTCGGCGCCGTTGGAGTCTTTACCGGGAAAGTCGTGGTGAATGACCTTCCAGTCGCCATTGCGGTAGCTGGTGAAGTAGCTGGTCCGGTGCTCGTGCGGAAAATGCATCAGAAACTTTTTCGAATGGCTTGGGTCCGGTTCACCCGAAAGCAGTTTACGAAGCGATGTGCCGTCGATGGGATCATTGATCGGATCGTCGGTCGATGGCGCCATACCAACCAACTCGACGATCGTGGGCAGCAGGTCGCAAACATTCCCCATCGCCGACTGGATCGCTCCGGCCCGGATCGGCAATCGCTTTTGCATCGGATGGTTTTCGTCGGGCAGTCCCCAAGCCGCGATGAATGGGACACGCATACCACCTTCGTAGTGCGAGCCCTTCTTTCCGCGAAGTGGCGCGGCGCATGCAACGGCGTGCTCATGCCCGATCGGAGCATCCGAGCCGTTGTCGCCCAAAAACAGCACTAGCGTGTTCTCAGCAATACCAAGCTCGCGGATGTGAGCCATCAGTTCGCCGAGCGACTTATCCATGCCTTCGACCAGAGTCGCAAAATTCTGGTGGCGTTCGGGATGCTGAGCGCTTACGTAGTGATCGGCATAACGCGGGTCAGATTGATGGGGCGAATGCACTGCGTAGTGGGCCATGTACAAAAAGAACGGCGTCTTCGCTTCCACGGCATCCGTCATCGTGGCCTTCGCTTCCAACGTCAATGCATCCGTCAAGAATGTCTCGGTCCCAAAGTACTTGGTCAGGTGGGGCACCGCGCGATTTCTACCTTGATTCGGCTTCTTGCCATTACCTTTCGTTGCTTTCTTGTTCCCATAGTGATCGTTGCCAAAGTAAGACCCCGGCGCCCCGATTGCACAACCGGCAACGTTGATATCGAAGCCAAGATTCAAAGGCTCTTCACCTTCGGAATCAAACGGACCGAAGTGCCCCTTTCCAATGTGGATCGTTCGATAGCCAGCCGACTGTAACATTCGCGGCAATGTGGAATCGCTGGTACGCAGCCCACTCCAATTCCATTGTGGCGGCCCAAACTTGCCTCCATTGTTGGCCTCGGGCGCAATCCAAGTCGTCGTGTGGTGCCTCGCCGCATTCTTCCCTGTCATGATCGAAATACGCGTGGGCGAACAGACACTCATGGCGTAAAAGTTGCTAAATCGAATGCCGTGGTCAGCCAACTGTTCCATGTTGGGAGTCCGGTAGTAGTCATTCAATGGGTAACGCTTGGGTTGCCCATCGGCATCGGTCAAGAAAGGCAGCGACGTGTCCATCACTCCCATGTCGTCGACCAAAAAGACGATCACATTGGGCGGTGCGGACGATCCAGGGTCGGCATCACATCGCGTCGCCATCGACCCAAGACATGCGGCCCACAGAGCCCAAACCAAAATGCGAACATAGAACATCATCGAGTCTCACTTGCGTGCGGGAGTTTGGATGTCGAGCGTGGGTGATTGAGAAACATTGCGTCTGTTCGTCGGAGTTCGGCAATCGTCAGTCTGCCGACTTCGTCGCGGCATTGCGAGTCGCCTCGGCCGTCATGAAAGTAAGCCACTTGCCGTCGTCGCCCATCATTTCAGACGTGGTGATGAACGTGTCAGCGTTCACAAATTCGTAGCTGTCGCGAAAGGTGGTCAACTTGCCCTCGGCCATGAAGTTCGGACCCTCTGCGAGAAGCACCAACTTCTTACCCGTTGCGTCCACGCGGCCTTCGTAGTGCCACAAGTGATTCATCATCGAATCAACCCAAGTGCCAACGTACTTTTCTTTACTCGCATCAAAACCGATCGTCTGGATCGCTTTGAACTCCGCTCCACCCATGTCGCCCGACATTTCGTTGATCACCCAAAACTCACCCAGCATTTTAGATCTCATCGAGCCGGAACACTCCATCGAAGGTTGTTCGTCAGACGCGACTATTTTCGACGTGGAAGTCCACTCGCCAACAAACCGCCCGAGTAGCTCGTGCTCTTTCTGCGCACCCGGCAATTCGGGTTCCTGGGCCTGGATTGGCGAGAAACAGAAAGCCACCCATGCGGCGATGGCACAAACCAAATTCTTCACGACGGGGTCCTTTTTTGTGCGTAGAAGCAGTGCTGTTCAAAGGGCCGGCAGAGCACGTCGAAACGCGACAACAGCTGGGTCAACAACACACGACGGTGAATCTGCCCTCGGCAGACTCTCCACTATAACGAAACGGAGTGGCCCAGGATGCAATCTTAAGACTGCACCGCATCGGCCGCACCGCGCCCCAGCGCGAGCCGAAATACGTCGGGCTGGCGAAGCCCCAGGGCTACCCACGCCAAAACGCCAATGATGATCGGGAAAAAGTACGGCTCACCGACGCGAACGTGAGTCGCTACCGCTCCACCTAGGTAGGCGGCAAGCAGTATCGAGCCAACGAACGCCGTTCTTGGAATCAGAATCAAGATTGCGATCGCAACTTCGACGATGCCGATCATGAACATCACATCCTCTGACCATCCCAGCTTGGCGAACATTTCGTCTTTACCCTCCCATTGAGTGAACTTGCCCGATGCACTGGCTCCGACAAGAAACAGAGAGACAAGGACGCTCAAAACCCAACCTGCCGTTCGCGACTTCTTTGTTCCGCTCGTTTTCATTTTGTTTCTTTCGACGACGTTACTGTTTCAATTCAAGGATCCGAGAATCACTGTGCCTTCCCGGGAACCATCACCATCCATCCCACGCCAAACTTGTCGGTAACCAGACCGTATCGCGGCGACCAAAATGTTTGCACCAGCGGCATGTCGACCGCACCACCCTCCGCAAGCGATTCGAACGCTTTGTCGGCGGCTTGTTCCGTCGATACCGATAGTGCGATCCGAAATCCGTTGAACTTCGCTTTTTGGTCACATCCATCGGAAACCATGATGTTCGTTCTTCCCATGGTAACCGTCGCGTGCATGATCTTTGATTCAAAGCCCGGCGGAACCATACCATCGGGAAGTGGATCGGGGCTTTCATCGAAACGCATCTTCATGACTACCTTGGCGCCGATCGCTTGCTCGTAAAAATCGAGAGCTTCTTCGCAGCGCCCCCCAAAGAACAGATACGGCGTCACGATGGCGTCACGCAGCGAGACTTGACTCCCAAGACTGTCTTCCTGCTTTCGCAACTCGCCGGTCGGATCGCTCTCAGCAAAGTCTTCTGCCTCATAGACCGGTCGAATATCAATGTCGGAGTCCTCCAGCATCGGATTCGGGCACCGCTTCACCCATTCGACCGCTTCTTCCATGTTGGCAACTTCCCAAAGCCAGAAACCAGCGATCAACTCTTTTGTCTCTGCGAATGGCCCATCCGTCACGGCTCGATCGCTTCCGTGAAAACGAATTCGCTTCGCTTCGGAACTCGGTTTAAGTCCCTCGCCGGCCTTCATGACTCCGGCATTCACCAGCTGCTCATTGAACAGCCCCATCTCGGCAAGCAGGCGTTCGCTAGGAAGCACCCCCGCTTCCGAGCCCTTCGTCGCTTTGACGATGACCATGACTCTCATCTACTTGCCTTGCCTTTTCTTAAAGTGAATCGTTTCCGCAAACGGCGGGATCGACAGCGGTAAGCGCAGTATGATGGCCTGAGCATGCCCGTGGAATGACGCCGCTGCCAAAGTGAATCAATCCATGCAACGTTCCAAAGCAAAGCCGATTTACGAGACCCGAATGCCGTACCCGAACTTCAAACTATCGTTCATCGCGTCGATCATCGCAGCTTTTTCTGTGGTGTCATCCGCAGTAGCCGCCGACGATCAAACCAAACCCAACGTCGTCTACATCATGTCCGACGATGTGGGATGGGGCGACTTGAGCGTTCACGGCGGCGGCGTACCTACGCCAAACATTGATCGACTATTTTCACGCGGTGTGGAAATGACCCAGTTCATGGGTTGGTGCGTTTGCTCGCCGACACGGGCGATGTTGCTGACCGGACGTCATCCAATTCGTGTTGGAACGGGACCTGAAGTGGGCGGCGAGTTAGCGCTCGAAGAAACGACGATCGCCGAGGGTTTCAAGGCGAACGGCTATCGCACCGGTGTGTTTGGCAAATGGCACAACGGCAACGATCCTGATACGCCCAAGTTTCGTGCTGCCTTCGCCGAAGCATTCAAGCACATGCCCAATAAAAAGCTTGAGGGTGGTCACGGCGTGAACTCGCACGGCTTCGATGAAGCGTGGATCTATTACGGCGGCGGATCGGATTTCTTTAATCGTCGCACAGTCAAAGGCAACGGTCCGGTTTCCTGGTGGCACAATCTTGAGTTCCGCGAACAGGACAAGGGCTATACCGATGACCTTGTTACCGAGCGGGCCATCGAGTTTATTCGCGATAGCAAGGACAAACCGTTCTTCTGCTACGTTCCGTTTCATATTGCTCACGCACCGCTGCAGGCAAAGGATGGTGATCTGGCTGCCATCGACCCGAAGCTTGCCGCCAAGCTGCACGCCGCCAGTGAGAAGACAACCGAAGAAGACAAACACGTCCACGCGGCAATGCTGCATTCGATGGACTTGAACGTGGCTGCAATTGAAGCCGAGCTAGAGAAATTGGGCTTGAGCGAAAACACGATCTTGGTTTTCACCAGCGACAACGGGGCGATGGAGGCGGGCAGCAGCCTTCCCTTGCGTGGCCACAAGCACTCGATCTATGACGGTGGCGTCCGGTTGCCGACTGTCTTTCGTTGGCCCAAGGGCGGATTGGTCGGTGGCAGGCAATGGGACGGACTTTGCGGCGCGCTGGACATGTTCCCCACGCTGATGGGAATGACCGGTTCGACGATGCCTTCAACGCAACCGCTGGATGGAAAGGACGTCTGGCCGGCGCTACGCGACAACCAGCCGAGTCCCGTTGAAAGCTATTACTTTGTCTGGCGAGACGAAGACGCGATTCGCACCGACAAATGGAAGCTGCATCGATTTTTCAATCGCTTTGAACTTTATGACATCGTCACAGACGACATCGAAGCCAACAACGTCGCCGATGCGAATCCCGAAGTTGTCAAGTCGCTCACTGCGAAAATGGATGCCTGGTCGGAATCGCTCGGACTCGCGCTCGGCCACCAGCCTGCACCGGCGAAATATCATGCTCCCGCCGCGCCCGAAGGCGAAGTGCTGGCAGTAACCGTCACCATTTCGGAAAACGCCAAACCAAGAGACCGACTTTCGATCTCGCTGGCGAATTGGAACGGCACACAGTACGCCACGGACTGGGTCGAATACGACATCGCGTTTTCACCCAACACGCCCAAGCGGCATCCTTACTACTCCACGCTCGAAGGCAATAACTCGAAACCGTTCGGTCCACTTTTCAAGCTAGGCACCGGCGTGGATCAGTTCGGCCGCGATCAGGTCATTGGTCCCGGCATCGCTGATGGGAAGAGCGTGTGGGAACATCGAATCGTGGGTTTGAGCAGCACTGCACCGGGACCGCTTGGCAAACACGGCGTCGTCTTTAGCGGCGGCAAAGCTGGCACGTTCACGATTTATCTGGACAACCTCCGCATCCGCCATGTCGACGGAAGTACGACGCCGCTATGGACCAACCGCAAGGACACACGCGCAGGAAACTTTAAGGAAAACGAATTTTTCAAAGACATCAAGGTTCAAACGGTCAACGTCGCGGATGTCCGGCAGTAACGAATCGCAGACGCTTCGTGCGTCTACGCGTTGCAAACCCACAAACCAGATTCATTCTTCAGGACGAACTCTCGTGCTCAACAAACTCTCGCTCTGCCTTTTCGCCGTGGTTGTCTTTTGCGGTCGGTGTCATGCCGCCGAAAAACCAAATATCGTGCTGTTGTTCATAGACGACTGGGCATGGAACGGGTCACCAGTTGCAATGGATGATTCGCTGGCCAACTCGCGAATGCCAATCCTGCAAATGCCCAACGTCGATCGACTGGCACGCGAAGGCATGAAGTTCCGCAATGCTTACGCGTCGCCACAGTGTTCACCGTCGCGAGTGTGTGTGCAAACCGGTTTGTCGTCACCTCGCAGCGGCTACACGGTTTACTTGAACGACCGGGGGCAGGAATACTATGACACCAAAGGTTATCCCAGCTATCCGGTAGTCCCGTGTGTCTCCGACATGATGATCGATGAAGACGCCGTCACGATTCCGGAATCGCTCGAGCCGCTGGGGTATGTCAGTGCTCATGTCGGTAAATGGCACATGCGCGGTGACCCCGGTGATGAAGGCTATGTGCTTCACGACGGCGACACCGATAACAATCCCGGCAATACGTTGAAAGCGAATTTGAAACAAGGTGAAGCGAAACCGCGACGACTGCCCGCCGATCTAACCGATCCCAAGCTGATGTTCAGCGTCACGGAGAAGGCGATTGGTTTTATGGAGGAACAGGTCCAAGCCGGCAAACCGTTCTATTTGCAGATCTCACATTACGCCATGCACGCGGGGCAGGAGTGTCTACCGGCAACTCGAGAAAAGTACGCTAATCTTCCACTCGTACAAGCTTGGTACAAAGAAAACAACAAGGACAGAAACACCGTCAAACTTGGCGATGACCCGGCGGTTTGGTTGGGAATGGCAGAAGACCTCGATGGCCGAATCGGTGCCGTGCTTGATCGCATTGCAGCGTTGGGTATCGAAGACAACACCTTTGTCGTGATGGTTTCGGACAACGGTTATCGCCATCATGAACTACACGTCAGTCCTGGACTGACCCAGCCGCATCACGGTGCGAAGTGGTGGGTTTGGCAGGGCGGCATTCGTGTGCCGATGATCGTCAAAGGCCCTGGCATCAGAGCCGGCACTAGCTTCACAGGCAACGTTGTCAACTACGACTTCCTGCCGACGTTCGTGGATTGGGCGGGAGGAGACTCGCGGCAGCTCAAGGACATCGACGGTATCAGCCTCGCAACCTACATGACGGGCGAACAGCCGGACGCTGCGTTCCTGAATCGCAATCTGTACTTTCACTACCCACACTATCGCTCGGGCATGCCCCATTCCGCTATCGTGTCAGGGGAACACAAAGTGCTGCATTTCTATGATCGGCCAGACATCCCGATGTTGTTCGATCTGTCAGCCGACATGGGCGAGGTCCATAACATCGCCGACAAGCATCCCGCTAAACACAAGCAGCTATACGACCAGATGATGAGCTATTTCAATGAAGTTGGCGCGAGAATCCCGAAGCCGAATCCTGACTACGATCACGCCGTTTATAAAGACGACAAAGAATATGCGGAGCGCGTTATGTGGGGACCGTTTGAAGGCGAGCGACCGCTCGAGGACGACGAGAAATAGGGCATGCTACAGCGATTGATCGCGATAAAGCCGTGCTTGCATGAAATACGATGCGCGAATGAAACACCCCGACTCATGGATTTACCGATGCCCTGCTCAGGACGACTTCGTACGCTAACGTTTGCGTTATACGCGACGATACTTCTTGGCCATGGTTCCACCGCGGCGGCCGCAGACACTCCGCCCAATGTCATCTTCATCTTTGTTGACGACCAAGGCTACTACGACCTGGGTTGCTACGGCGCGACCGAAATTGAAACGCCGCGAATCGATGCGATGGCTGCGGAAGGGACTCGATTCACTGACTACTACGCGGCGGCTCCGATTTGCAGTCCTTCACGCGCTGGCCTGCTGACCGGATGTTACCCGCGCCGAGTCGGCAATCATGTTTGGGTGCATCGTGCCGATTCAAATTCCGGCATCCATCCGGACGAACTGACGATTGCGGAGCTCTTCAAGGACAATGGCTACGCAACCGCGTGTGTCGGAAAATGGCATCTTGGATTTCACGAGCCGTTTCTGCCACGCAATCAAGGCTTCGATCATTACTTTGGGTTGCTGCACAATCTTGATCCAGTTGAGATTGTTTACTTCGCGGATAAAGGTGGCGTACCGCTGATGCGGAATGACGACGTCGTCAAGCGTCCTGCTGATCCCGCAGAATTGACAAAGCTGTACACCGACGAAGCGATCGGGTTCATCGAACAAAACAAGCAGCACCCATTCTTTCTGTATCTGCCGCACACGATGCTGCACAATCCGCTGGGCGTCAGCGACGAATTCAAAGGCACGTCAAAGTGGGGCGAGTATGGCGACGCGATTCAGGAACTTGATCATAACGTCGGCCGCATTTTTGACATGCTGAAGCGACTGAACATCGACGACAACACGATCGTCGTTTTCGCGTCAGACAACGGTCGCGGCCCGGGACGTACGCCGGACCAGAAAATCAAGGGTCGCAAGCTGTCAACTTACGAAGGCGGAATTCGCGTGCCAGCAATTGCATGGGGGCCGGGTTTCGGATTGCAGGCGGGCGAAGAATCGTCGGCGGTCGTGCGTGCGATGGATTGGTATCCGACACTGGCAACTTTCGCAGGCATCAAAGTTCCCGAAGGACGCGTGATCGACGGTCGCGACATCAGCCCGTTGCTGAAGGGCGAAACCAAGTTTGTGCCTGCCGCTGGAATGAAGAAGTCGCTCAACGCGGCGGTACCGCTGCGACGCCGATGGGCTCCCGCTGGTGAATGGGCTGACATCATCACACGAGCAGAATACAACGACGCGTTCTTTTACCACGGCAGCCAAGGCGCACTGGCGGCCGTCCGCTGGAAAAACTGGAAGCTGGTTTTGAATCCCAGCCTTCAACTTTACGATCTTGCCGAAGATCCGGGTGAATCTAAACTGGTTCGCGATCAGGAGATCACACGCAAGATGCGCGGCATGGCGATCATGTTTCAAGAAGAAATGCAACTGGACGCTCGTCCCGCCGGCCAAGTCTCCGTACCGCGATCCGATGGCAAAACCGAAATCCCGCAAGAAACGCCCGGCCGACTGAGCGGATCACCGGCGACAAGGACGACCCCAGAACGCACGGAGATGAGCTTCGAAAAAGAATGAACGAGCTCGGAATTTCAACCAAGCTAACATTGATCAAGGACGCCCCATATTCGTTCACGGTTCAACAAATTTAGTTCGACGAAATGGCCAACGTGGCCGATGAATTTTTCAAACGCGACTTAAAATTGATTGGTCTCGTGGGAAGAATGCACCTAGTTAGCCTATCGAGTCAGTTCAAATCGCTCTGAGAACCTGCGTAGTTTTCTTCTGTAGTGGAATCGCGGTAGGGACTGCCGTCGCCGGCAGCCCCCCGCACAGATCCGTACGTGAAGTTTTCCCTCATACGGCTCCTGCTCTGAGTCGGGCGTGATGCCGAACATTGGGGTAAAGATGGAGGATTTTTGTTTTGCAACATCAGTGTGACGCGGGACGCCCTTGTTCTGAAACACCAATCCGAGGTTACGCAATGCCGCGAAACCGACGCACCTCAATCAACCGTCAAACTGCGCCCTGAAGAGACCACACCCGTCACTTCCGCTTCATCGACCGACACGATGCGACTGTTGTTGATCGCCACGCGATGCACGTACGGTGCCAAGTATTTCAACGTCGGCACGCCATGCCCGACCGGTTGGATGTCGACGACGAAGTGTTTACCCCAGACTTGCTTGGGGACACCGTCGTAGAGGCCCGCCGCTCGCAGTTCGTCGGCGAGCTTGGCTTTGTAGACTCGTATCAGCGTCGCATGATGGAACAGGAAGTTCTTCGGCGTGCTCTGCCACGAGACCGCGTCGCCGCGATCATCCAACTTCACTCCGCCGCCGGGAACGACATAGTGAATGTGCGGATGATAGACGGCAGGGTCACGCCCCCACGTATGCAGCACACCGAAGAACCCCAGCGCGCAACCGCGCAGTGACTTGGTCGCCGCACCGACGTCACGGATGCTTGCACTGCTGGCATCGAACAGACAGCGGTAACCGTCCGCTTGATGGGCGCGCAGCACCGAGCCCAGTTCACGAGGAACCGTGAACGTGACCAGGAAGTGATGCACCGGCATCAACTTGACGGACTGAGCCTCAATCCACAGCTGCGTTTTCTCGTGGCCACAGTTCGGACAGTGCCGATTGCCACACGAACGACCGACCCAATGTTCGCGTCCGCATCCGTCGCACTGGTAATGAACGCCCCCGAGCGCGCCGGTGCGGCAACGCACGATCGCGGCCAAGACTTTCTGCCCAATGGTTGAGACGGAGCCTGGATTCTGTTTCAAGTACGCCGGTGCGAACTGCCGCAAGGCATCCGCGACCGAAGGCATGGTGCAGGTGCAGGATTACTTCAACTTGTGGTCGACTTCTCTGGGCAGTTTGCCGAACATCGTGTTGATGACTTCCCGAGAGTTGGCCTCGGCGGTCTCGGTTAAGTGCAAGTAAATCATGGTGGACTGCAGCGATGAGTGCCCCATCAATTTCTGAAGTGCCTTGAGTCCGACGCCCGCTTCGAGTAGATGCGTCGCGTAACAATGCCGGAGCGTATGCAGCGTGACCCTCTTGCCCAGCTTCATCGCTCCGGTGATCTGGGAGATGCCTTCTTGGACGGTCTTTTCACTCATCGGATTCTCCGCGGCACTGATCCCATGCTTGGCCAGCGTGTGATTGCGTCCATCGCCGGGGAACAACAGCGACGGATGCTGGTGCGTGGACCAATAGCTTCGCAACAACTTCAGCGTCGAGAGTGGCAGCGGCAAGTAGCGATCCTTGGCACCTTTGCCGCGATGGATGTGGACGAACCCGCGCGCGGCATCGATGTCACCGACTTGCAGACTCAGCGCCTCATTGAGCCGCAGTCCCATGGTGTAAACGGTCCAGAAGAAGACAAACAAGCGGTCGGTCTTGGTGGCGTCCATGATGCGGTGGACCTGCTCGATGGTCAGCACGACCGGCAGCGTTTTGGCGGTCTGCAATTTGAGCATCGAAAAGATCTCCCAATCGCGTTTGCAGGTGAAGGTAAAGAAGAACTTCACGCCGGAGAGTGCGACCCGCAGCGAGCCGTACGCGAACTCGCGATCATTCTTGAGGTGCAGAAAGAACTGGCGGACTTGCGTTTGGGTGACCTTGTCGGGACTGCACTGGGCGAAGTCGGACAATTGCCGGACCGCACGGATGTAACCGTCATGAGTCCGTTTGGCCTTGCCGGTCAGATGCAGGTCATCGGAAAGCCGCTGACGAAGTTCGGCTGGAAAGTAATGGCCGCGTGGATTTGCAGGAGGCTGGGGGTTAGACTTGGACATGAATGTGTTCCTGGAGCAGGAGGAGTTGCTGAGCTGTTCACAGCGAACAGCTCCTCCTGCCAGGATGCTTCAGCGAAATCCCAACGTCCCAACCCGCCGCGCTAGCGGCTTACTTGAACCATGCGATGAACCGAAGTCGGGCTTGCGGCCGTTTTCAAATGGAACATCAACACTCCCGGCCCGGTGATCGGTAACGTTACGAATGAAAGAATTCAGACTCAATGCCATCGGGTGACGCTCAACGAGCTTGGTTTCCGGAAATGCTGGAGGAGTTAACGCAGTTTTGGACCGGCGAACCGGACTGGTTACAGGTCGTCACGTTTTGCCAAACGATGACTTCACGCCGATCATCAATTCGCAATCAACGAGGAATCCGCGACCCGATGATGACCTGCCGCAACTGTGGTGGGAAACATGCGATGATCTTGCCGCCGATTTCACCACGCTCGCTTCTGTTCGCACTCCAGAAAATCGACATCATCACCAACGATGAGCTAAAACAGTTGGACAAACAGTGGAAGAGTTTCCGGAAGGAAGAGAATCTCGATGCTCAAGGCCAAGTCGTGGAGGATCGCGACGACATTGCCGACCGATCCTTCACCTGTAGTCATACCCAAGACAAGACGTCGTAGCCATCGCGTGCACGGGAGGACGGCTTACGCGGTTCGCTATCACATAGCAATTGAGTCTGGGTCGAATAGCAACCACCGTCAGTCGTTCCGCGATATCAGGGTTGCAGAAGTTCCCTGAAGATCACTGCCAGGAGGGTGGACACTTGAGTATCGTCTACAGCGTCAAACGTTTCGGATCTGCTCGTCTTTTTTGATGATTCTGTGAACCTCCACGTTCGCAATTCCACGGGCGATGGCAAGCAGGTCGCCGCGCGCTTGGATACTGATCGACGACCACATTCTTAGCAGCTCCGATGTGTCGGGATGTCTCAGGATTTCTGCTGATATCCCTACGGATTTCCCTACGGTGTCCAATGAATCAGCGTTCGATAACGCTGGCGTTTGTGGCGTCGAATCCTGCCGGGTGTACTCTTTTCAATCTGCGAACTGATGCTGCCACGCCAGTTCGCAATGAGTGCCCAAGCTCGCCGCGTCACTTTCGCCGCGAAAAACGCCCGGTTTTTACGGTGTTCGCGGCTCCCCGAGACTCTCGGCGGTCTCTTGTTGGCCGGCACGCTTGAACGGTCGTCGCCCAATTCTGGCGACTCCCGGCCAAAACTATCGCGCTCTCGCCTTTTGGGCTCGCTCTAAGTTCATTCGCCGTTTGCTTCGGCTCCTGCGAGCCGGACGGCGAAAAATCATGCTCGGGTTAACAGGCTGGAGCATCTTTCGGCGACTCGATGCGTTCGACCACATCGGGTGGAATCGAAAGCATCAACGATCGGCCGTTGTCCCATTCGACATTAATTTGGGTCCACCCGCTTTGCGGGTACAGCTCCGTCACAGTTCCGGTCGCTCCAATTGGGATTGGGGCGGGATCGTCGGTCATCGAGATCAGCCGAATTCGATCGCCTGACTTGAGTGGTGGCGTCATGGCTGAGTTCCTGGTTGGTGGCTTGCTGGGTCTGAATAAAGACCTGGCCCGCTGTCGGCCAGTGTGGTGCGTTTGGTCTTGCTTGGTAGCAGTTTCCGCACTCACGACAAAACGCCCGCACGTTACCAATGTCGGGCGTTTTCGGCGGCGTTTGGGTTAGAACCCGAGCGGTACCAAAACGTCGGCGTCCATGCCGGCGTTTCGGCTTTCGTTCAAACCACCGCACCGAGTTCGCTCTTTCGCAGGAGGTCGTACATTTGGATGAAGATGTAGTGTTCTTCCAAAAGCGGTCCTTCCGGTCCGACGTCCGCGTCGGCGATCTCAAGGGCGTCGGCGAGTGGTTTGAGGTTGTCCGCGATTCGGTAGAAGTCTTCGCGAATGGTTTGGTAGGTGTCCGCGTCGAGCTTCTTCATCGCGGTACGAAGCGCGTCTTGGCGGGCGGCGATTTCTTGTGTCTTGGCCATGGTTGGTATCCTGTGCAAAGGTTTGAGTTATTTTCGGTCCGTTGCGTTCGGACACATGAAGCCATGATCCCGCGGAGAACTCAAGAGAAACTGGCAGCACTCTGCGTCATTTTTGAATCTTTCTGGATGTCCCCTGTGTGCTCGCGCGCAGTGAAGACATCCCGAAACTCGAAGCCGCCGTCGAAGCCTGCGTTGAACAACTGGAAAAGTACCCCGGCGTTCACGACGTCACCGCTGGCGGACGACCCGGAAAATGGGAATACCGACTACAGATCAAAGAGGACGCGAAAGCCATGGGAGTGTCGCTGGCCGAACTTTCCAGCACCGTCCGAGCGTCGTACTACGGCGAAGAAGCCATGCGGCTCCAACGAGGCCGCCATGAAGTGCAATTGCGAGTTCGCTATCCCCGCGAACAACGAGAGTCGCTGGCCGACTTTGACGAAATCCGCATCCGTGACAACGAAGGAACGGAGCGACCGCTGACGGAACTTGCTGACATCGAGATCGCTCGCAGCTATTCGGCCATTCACCGACTCGATCAAATGCGGAGCGTCACGGTCGCCGCCGACGTGGACGAAGAAGTCGCCAACGCCTTCGTGATCACAGCGGACCTGAAGAAAACACTGATGCCAAAGCTGGCCGAAGAATACCCGAGCCTCCGAGTTCTGTGGGAAGGGCAGGAAGAACAAACGAACGAATCGATGAACAGCATGCTCTACGGTTTCATCGCGGTAATGATCGCCATGTACCTGCTGTTCACAATCGAGTTCAAGTCTTATCTGCAACCGTTGCTCGTTCTCTCGATCATCCCCTTTGGTGCGTGCGGAGCGATCTTCGGTCACGTCGTCATGGGATTGCCGTTCACCCTGTTCAGCATCTACGGCCTCGTCGCTCTGTCCGGAATCGTCGTCAACGATTCGATCGTGCTGATCGACTTCATCAACCGCCGAGTCAACGACGGATTATCACTCAACGACGCCATCATCGACGCTGGCCGCCGACGCTGCCGTCCGGTACTGCTAACGTCACTGACCACGATCGGCGGAATGATGCCGATCCTGCTCGAAACCTCACGCCAGGCGCAGGTGTTGATTCCGATGGCGACCAGTCTGAGCTTCGGTTTAATCTTCGGTACGGTGTTGGTGCTAATCCTCGCGCCGGTCGGATTCTTCATTGTTGCGAAAACGCAAAACGTCTTCGCTCTCGAAAAAACAAGCCATGAATCGTCACAAGTGGTTCCGGGTCTGCATGAGTAGAGATTCGCGAGTTTCGTGGCTGCATTCAAATTCACAATTTTCAGGAGCTATCGCTGAACCTGTTCAGCGGCGAGGACTTGGACGTGAAGCCCGCATTCAGACACGAAGAATCCGGCGTGGGGCGGCTAATCAAGACTGACTCATTATCCGCTCTAACCTGCTTCGCTTTGATCGACGGAGTGCAGTTCGGATGGCAAACTCAGCCGACCCCTGTCATCAGATTGAATGCACTCAGTCACAGAATGCGCTGACGGCCACGGACATTCGTAACTGACTCATGACGAACCGTCCTTCGTCGCGAATAGCTCTGGTCACAAGTCGTGCGGGTGTTGGAACCGAGAAAACGAATTGCAATCCATGAACTATGTTTGGTCCAGCATTTCTAGCTAATGACCGCTACTCACACTGCCCACGTATTCTCGCAGCTGGGCGATTGAAAAGGGTCCTGCCCGGCAGAAAGGACCTACTGATGAGCCGCAGGGTTGTAGGTCCTGCTTGCCGAGTCTGTCCGTCTCAACCTGGAATCAATCGGGAGACACTTGTAACTGGCGGATGGGTCGGGACTTACGTTAAAACTGAATTCAACCTTCGGACGCCACACAGAACACATTGTCTAATGTTTACTAACGCTTTGCAACAATTTGTGTACCAGATTCTGTACCACGCGACGTCAGACACGTTGCAACTATTGGCGGGATAAGTCCGACGATTGCTTTCGCTATGACGGACAATGATGGCCCCAAACCGAGTGTCAGCAAATTCTGTGTTGGACAATGGATCGAATGCGTTTGTGGTCGTCAACTCAATTAAATCTGCCGGGGCTTTCTTTCTCAACCACGACTGTGTTGGTCTCACCGACGCAGGTTGACGCAGTTGTCCGGCTGACAGGTGCGTCGGAAAAATCTGAATTCGAATGGACAAAATGCGGTGTTCTTCCAGTCACACAGATGTCTGGTGTTCGGAGTCCCAGCGATTCTCGGTGGCACGTTCTCATGAACTAAAAGGTAATGGACCTGCGTGGCTGCTCACAGATGATAAGTCGACTGCGTTTCTATCTCGACCTTGTCGGGCTTTCTTCCCGCTTCGGTTTCCAAGTTCCGTCTGGGGCCTTTTCGAGGCCGTGGTCATTCGCGGACCCGATCCATTGAAAGAGCTTTCCCTTTAACTCTTCTTTCGTGTTATGATGCTCGGAGGATGTTGCGAGGTTGTTAAGCTCCCACGGATCCACTTCGAGGTCGTATAACTGCTCGATCTCTTTTTGAGGCCTGAAGAAGTAAGCCTGTTCCGGAGTCAGCTTTCCCTCTTTGTGCATTTCTCGAAGCAGTGGCAGGATGGGTCTGACATTGTCGGTGTCGAGATACTTTTGGCCAGCGTCGAATGGGACTTCCGGCATGAAGTTGTAAATGTATTTGTACTGCTCGCCCACGATCACGCGACTGCAATCGACGATCTCGTCCCAGCGATCGCGCGCACAAAAAATATAATCGTTTGTTTGATATTCAGGATTGGAAAGAAATGCCTGGCCCTGCATGTGGGCTGGATGATCGATTCCAGCGAGTGCCAAAATGGTGGCGGTCAGGTCAATGCCGGAGACCAGGTCATCGACGACTTTACCCTGTTCAATCCCTTTCCCCCAAATGATCAGCGGACATCGGATACCATCTTCGTAGAGATAACCTTTGCCGCGAATCTGACAACGACCGTTATCACCGATCCAGATGATGATTGAATTCTCGAGATCTGCTTTCTCTTTGAGGTCCGTAATGATTTGACTTGTTTCCAGATCCGCCTGTTCAATCTGGTCGAGATAAGTCGCCCAATCCAGCCGGACTTCCGGCGTGTCAGGAAGGTATGGCGGTATCTCAATCTCAGCGGTCTTAACCGGATCTTCTTTGCTGGCACGCAAATCCTGCCAGCGTGAATCATTGGCCTGGCGGTGCGTTACCTGGAGCTGGATTTGCTGAAAGAAGGGCTGTCCCGGCTTTGGATTCGACTTGTCAAACAGGGGCTCATCGAGCCGTACATTGATATCCGTCTTGCCGCTTTTGCGCTTGATCACTTTCGAGCCGAGACGATTCACATATCCGGCTTGCCGCAGATAGTGGGTCAGATAGTGCAGTCCCGGAGCACCCTTCACGCTGCTGCGATGGTTGTGCCCGTTGCTGGACGTCTGATACATGCCGAGCATCAGCGCGGTGCGACTCGGCGAACAGATGGGTGAGTTGGTGTAGAAACGCGTGTAACGAATGCCACGGTCGGCCAACTTGTCGAGGATCGGCGTTTTCACTCCATCGGTACCGTAGCACGCCAGGTCATTCCCGATATCTTCCGCCATGATCAAGACGATGTTGGGGCGGGCGGAATCTTGCGCAGCAATCATCGATGCAACGCTGACCATCATTGCCGCACTCATCAGTGCTGTTAAAACGGTTCGTGTACGATTCATTGCTTTGCTCCAGCATGAGAAACTTTACCGCGGAACAGGCACGCATCAGGGATGATCTGCTTGGGGATTCCCTGACTGGACCATTGCAGTGTTAATGCCGGTTTGCCGTCAGCGGTCCGATAGTACAGAGTGAAAGGATGCAGGCCCGCGTTGAGTCGGATTTCTCCGCTCGCTTCGGATCCATCGTGATTGAAGTCGTCATCAATCACCTGAGATTGATGGATCCGCAAGTGTGTTCCCGCATCCGATGTCGCGTAGAAGGTCCAGGTGCCGTCGGCGGGAACCTTCAGGTAGCCGCGGTAGCAAAGCCCTGCGTCGCTGGATCGCGAGAGGTGGGTTTCCACCGCGAAAGTCGCAGCGGTGTCGGTGCTCAGCGGTTTGAGCTCATCGAACTCCGGCACCCAGGGCCACAGCCCCTCGTAAGTGGCCAACTCCACACCTGAAGTGACATTCAGATTCACAGAGGGAACGAGTTCGGCGTCATAAGGTCGAGACTCCACTTTGTCGGAACCTGGATCGAAAGGATCATCCTTTTCGATCTGCCGTACCTGGAGCACACGATCCTTCATCCTCTGTTGCAGATCATTAAAGTAAGCCGACTGACCATCAGGGGAATGCGTGAAGAGATTGGTCGCTTCCTTGAGATCATGACTGACGTCATAGATCTGGAAGTCGTCGGCATGCGAGCGAATGCCGTTGCGAATTCCCTTGTATCCGTCGACAAAGATGACCTGCTGATTGCCGCGGGGGGCCTTACCGTGATTCGTAAACTCGGGGTAGCGAGGTGCGTGACCGGGTTGATTGAATTCCACGTAGACAATGCCTTCGCGCTGGCTGCCATTTCCGGTCAGGGTCGGCACAAGTGAGACACCGTCGCTGCGGGCCGGTGTGGGCGATCCGGCCAAATCACAGAAGGTTGGCATCCAATCCTGGAATTGTGACGGAGTGTTGTTGGTCCGCCCCGCCGTAATCTTGTCCGGCCACCAGGCGAGCGTCGGCTGACGCACACCACCCTCGTAACAGTCTCGCTTGATGCCCTCGAACGGGCCAAACGAGTCGAAGGCAGTCGCGCTGTAGTTACCTCCCGCAAGATAGTGCACATCGTGTGGACCATTGTCCGCGCTGAATACCACGAGTGTATTGTCGTCAATTTTCAGATCGCGCAGCGTCTGGAGCAGGTCGCCAACGCAGTCGTCCATGCGGCGAACGAGCGTGGCAAAACGCTCTTCCTCATCTGTCCAGCCTTTCCCCACGTAATCCGGATGCCGCCATGCATCGACTTTCCCTTCCGCCGTGTTGATCATGTGGCCCGGTGTGCCGATCCATTGCATACCACCGTCCGTTCCAGGGCCGTCTGGGTAACGGGTTGTGGGGAGTTGCAGGGCCGCGTGCGGCGTGTCAAACGCCAGATAGAGAAAGAATGGCTGTTTGGCTTTTGCAGCACAATGATCCATCATCCATTTCTTGGCTCGGGCGGTGAACAGATCGGGCGTGAAGCACTTGTCGAGATCGGCGGAGATCTCGCGGTCATTCTCGTAAAGTTCTTTGGGACTGCGATGTGACTCCGAACCACCCAACGGCCAGCTGTTGCCCGGATAGTGCTGATGCCCGTCCACATGTCGCACGTAACCATGAAAGAAATCGAAGCCACGTTTGGTAGGGTAGGCCGACCAGGTTGCGGGCGAGATGCCTTCACCCTGCGTGCCATACTTTCCAACGAGCGCCGTTGCATATCCCGCCTGCTGAAGCGTGCTTCCCAAAGTGTGGTTATGTTCCAGCGCGTTGTCAAAGTCCCGGTTGCGAATGGTGCAGTGACCTTGATGGACCCCGGTCAGCAACGTTCCACGCGCCGGAGCACATACAGGAGCACCGGTGTAGTGCTGGTTGAGAATGAGCCCCTCGGCCGCCATCCGGTCAAAATTGGGCGTGATCAACTTCTTGGTTCCGGCGATGGAATTCTGCCAGAGCACACCGATGTCGCCATAACCAAGGTCATCGGCCAGGATGAAAATGATGTTCGGGCGACCGAGTTCTTTGGCCGGATCATTGGGGGCCAGACCACTGGCCAATTCCAATCCGTCCGGCGTGCCGTCACCATCGGAATCCGCCTCATTTGGATTGGTCCGGTAGGTCTGGATTTCATCGGCGTCTGATAACAGATCGCCGTCCGTATCGTCAGCCAGGCCGAAGGTCGCAACGCTAAGCGTGACGGTAAGTGTCACCAGTAAGCGGCCGGCTAATTTTATAAGCGACATTTGTAATCCATCTCGGTGAATGATCAGCATCGCCTCGGTAGGCGGGGATTTGCACTCCCATGTCCTCCATGTGGATGAACAGAATGTTGAGTGACCGTGCGCTCCCTGTTGAGGAGTTTCTTTTTCGACTTAGTGAGAAGCGTCGGCATTCTTTGCTTCGATCAGTTTCTTGTCATCGGATGTCATTTCCTGAGTCGCTTGCCCCGAAAGAAGTCCTTGTGAGACCAGAAAGCGATCCGCTTCGATGAGCACATGGTTCAACCAAGGCTTCTTACCAAAGAACGAGTGACCTGCACCTTCGGCTAGCCAAAGGTTGACTCGGTCACCTGCCCCAAGATCCCTCAGTCGAGCGTGAGCCGCATCCCAGCCTGCCAACCACTTCTTGTCTTCGGTACCAAAGAAGACAGCTGCGGGAGCAAAGTCGTTCGTGAGATGCTTCATGGCATCCACTTCGGGGAATTTCGCATCGAACGCGGTCAATGCGGGATTGAACAACAGGTAGGCGACGATGCTGGTGTCAATCTCTTTCGGATCCTCTGGGTCATTCAGGCCAGCGTTGGTCGTCGCAAGAATGCTGACGTGTCCGCCTGCCGAACCGCCTCCCGTGATCACTTTTAGCGGGTCGATTCCGAGTTCTTCGGAGTGTTGTTTCACCCACCGGATTGCGCTCTTGGCGTCGGTGATGCAGAATTGCTTTCGCGACACACCCGTTGGTAGCTTCTCGCTGGCAGGGACCAATCGGTAGTTCGCGGTAACCGCAACCAATCCTCGGCTGGCGAAATAGCGGCAGAACTTTTGGAACTGTTTCAGATCGCCGCCCCCCCAAGCGCCACCGTGGAACAGCACGACGCAGGGTACCTTCGCCTTCGATGGATCATGCCCTGTCGGAAAGTACACCTCCAAGTCGCGCGGCTCGCCCGCTGAGTGTTTGTAAACGTACCGCTTCACCTCGGCGCCGATTTCCGCTGTCGAGACTTCTACTGAGGCATTTTTCCGGCTGTTTGCCTTTTGCCCGAAGCACATGGCGCAGGGCATCAGAATCCCTAACGCAAGAATCTGAATGGAGATGATCAGTCGTTTCATTTTTTTGATCCGTCGACTCGGTTTAGTTTGGGTGATTCTCGCTAGTTCTTTTCGCTTTGTGTGACGGATTGCCAAGACGATCCCATTCGGATGTCTGCGAATCGATAAGTTGACCCACTGAACTGATAGGAATTTTACTGATAAACTGATAGGAATTTTGATTTCTGTCGGTGATTGATCAGCATCGCCTCTGTGTGATGATTCTTGTTCAAGGCTTGTCGATCCTTGTTTGTGATTTTGAAGTGAGCCTCGCCGACACGCTGATCCCCATTCGACATCTCAGTCAGATTCTAGAACGGTGAAGGCGACGTCGCTTGGTTGTCTTCGGTTCGCTCCTGCGACTGTAATACTCGTTCAGACACCGCCTTCGGCTGAGACGCACAACGATTCGCATAGCGTGTGAACACCGGACCGTGTATTCAGGAAACACGACCGTCACTCTACCGGCGGAAACATGGCCAATAGCTCCACCGCATGAGTATATTGTTTCTCAGCTTTCTTCCAGAGAGGCTTTGCCGCTTTGACCGCATCGGCTTGTGGATCGCGAGACGACAGATCATACCCGGATTGGTAGATCGCTCGGCGCGCATCGAAGTCCAGCATGCAAATCGTGCGAAAATGCCGATGCATCTCGCTAACTGCCGAATGATAGAGCGGCCGATCGATCAAATCGAATGCCAGTTCAGCCCGACGAACGACTTCCGCCGCGCGAGAGTAACCCACATAGCCCTCCGCGTATTTCTTCCGCCGCGTTTCCGCCACGCGCGTCGACGCATCAACGCCACTCGGATCGCCGAACGCCTTGCGAACCTGCTTGTCAGATGAAAACGCTCTCTGATGCCCCATGTTTTTCTTCACGAATGAATCGTAATCCCCGGCGATCAACTCCACCTGCTGTTGTTTAGTCAAAATGTTCCATACGGCACGGAAAAAACGTTCCTGCAACCGACTTTCCTGAGCCATGTATTCCAGACGAATATCCATCCATTGCCCCAGTCGTGATCGCAATTCCACGACACGACTTTCGTCCGCGGTCGCATACTGCCATGCCAATCGTTCCACATAACAACGCACTGTGTTGCGTTCATCATGAAACCGAGACTTCAACGCCCCTGAAGTTTCGATCAGATCATCTAGTTGATCGACCTGCCGCTCCGTAAGCACTCCATGTATCGCATTCTTCAGAGCAAAGACAAATGTCCCGAATTTCGTTTGCGGGTCATGTCGCTGCAGCATGATTTTCAGTTGAGGGTCATTGAAGTCGATCGAATTCTCTGAAGAGGAATCGGTGGTGGAGTTCGATTGCAGGTGACTGCGAACCTGCTTCTGGAGCTTCGCGTCTCCGCTCGCTTCCTGCTGAGCATTCGCCAGCCCGCAGTAAGTAGGGCCCAAAAGTAAAACGACAACAGCTATGAATACACGCATCAAGGACGTTCCTCTCGAATAACACTTCCGTGGATTTGCCGAGACAGATGTCGTCGAGTCGCCAAATCGCCCGACACTGCTTCGCGACCAGTATCTTAAGATAGGCAGGAAGCGTCCCGATTGTAATTGGGGTCGACTGCAGCCCAGATTGACCACAAGGAGCTACTGTAGAAAGTTGTGTTTGATTTGATGTTGAAAGCGGCGGCGTATTTCGCGATGAATTGGTTTCGAAACAACAGACCAAATGCATTTTGAAAGGGACGCCACCAGTGATTGAGACTACCAAAACCGCAACGGAAGAGACAGCCACAGCGACCGATGCATTAACAGAAATTCTTCGAGCGGGCGCTCAGAAGATGCTGGCCGCAGCGATTGACCAGGAAGTGGCCGACTTCATCAACGCCCGAACAGACATCGAGGACGAAGATGGGCGAAAACTCGTCGTCCGCAACGGCTCGTTGCCGGAACGCGAGATCCAAAACGGGATCGGCCGGGGCACAGTCCGTCAGCCTCGCGTGCGTGACAAGCGATTATCAGCCGACCGCGAAGTCTTTACTCCCGCTATTCTGCCCAGATACCTGCGGAAGATAAAATCCCTGGAAGAATTGATTCCCTGGCTGTACCTCAAAGGGATCAGCACAAACGACTTTCCTGAGGCCCTGCAATCGTTGCTGGGGACGGACGCGAAGGGGCTGTCGACTTCCACGGTCACACGATTGAAGGCAGTCTGGGAAGGCGAATACGTCGAATGGTCGAAGTGATCGCTGGCGGGGAAAAGGTACGTCTACCTGTGGGCTGACGGCATTCATAGTAACGTTCGATTCAACGACCACGCAGGCCGTACGGATGATGAGAAACGCCAGTGCCCGCTGGTGTTAATGGGAGCCACAGCCGAAGGAAAGAAGAAGCTCGTCGCAGTTGTCGACGGTCAACGCGAGAGTGAATTGTCGTGGAGGGAGGTCCTGCTGAGCCTCAAAGCACAAGGCCTGTTGCACGCCCCGGAACTGGCGATCGGCGACAGTGCACTCGACCTCTGGAAGGCTCTGCAAAAACTGCCTAATCGCTGATCTGAGCCAGTCGCAGGCAAGGCACTGAATCTTCTTTTCGCGAAAAGTAATTTATGCGCAACGACGCTTCTGGCTCGTGTAAGTTAACTGTATACATCGAAGATATGATCCTGAGGCCAAAGGTCAGCCAAATTTGCTGTAGCGCGGGACAGCAAATCGCAACCATTACCGTGTCACAATCGATTCTTTGAATCCTTGGCACGGCCTTCCGGTTCTTGTAGATCGCGCGAGCGAGTTTCCACAAAGGGTTTTGCCGGAGAAAACTCCAACAATTGATAATGTGGAGCGGGCGATGACTTTCCGCACGAATGTTTTCGAAACATGCGGAGATTCCTGAGTAGATCGCCAATCTACCGGACGTTAATTAATATCAAATGTTACTTGCACACTGTTGTACGGCGAAAGGAGATACTCGGCGTGCCAGATGATTCCCTGAAACCAGACCGCGAGCAGTTTATTACCAACTTGACGCGGCATCACGATCAATTGCTTGGGTTTATCGTCTCGTTGGTGGCGAATTGGCAGGATGCGCAGGATGTACTGCAACAGACGAGCATCGTCTTGTGGCGGAAGTATGACCAATTCGATCCGGCGACGAATTTCATGGACTGGGCTTCCCGTGTGGCATTCTACGAGTCGAAAAATTTTGTTCGGCTGAAAGCCAGAGACCGGCACTATTTTAACGACGACCTGCTGCGAACGATCGCCAATGAGCGAGTGGAGGATGTCGCAAACTATGAACGGCGGGCGATTGCACTGCGGTCGTGTTTGCAAAATCTTCGCTCCGGCGATCGCGAATTGATCACAGACGTTTACGAGCACGGCAAAGTCATCGGTGAAGTTGCGGGCGCCATAGGGATTGAAGTGCAGTCGGTCTACAACCGCTTGTACCGGCTACGAAAGCGTGTGGCTGAGTGCATTCAGCAAACTCTTGTTGCGGAGGCTCGTACGTCATGATTGATTTCGATTCTGTGGAACTTGATCACCTGCTGAACGATTTGCTTAGTGATCGTCTCAGTGAAAACGATGCCAAACGGCTGGAATTGATACTGAGCGAAAGTCAAGCCGCAAGGATGCAATACTATCTGTATCTTGATGTTGATACCGCGTTGAAACGCGAGCACTCCGCCGATCATGATTTCGCGCAGATGGTGGAAATTCTTCCGAATCTCCAAGAGTTCGGTGTCTCGAAACCTTCGGGTCGCTGGAAAGCGATTGGCGTGGTCGGACTTCTGACGGGACTTGCTGCTGTTATCATGTTCATGTTGTTTAACTGGCCCCCGCCGTCCGGTTCTCCACCGCTGATGGCAGAGACAGGTCCTGATACTCAGTTCGCGGCTACTGTAGTGCGGCTGGAAAATGCAAGCGGCACTTCCGATGTTGGCCCGTTGAAAGTCCGGCAGCGAGTGCCAACCGGAGAGGTGCGACTGGAGTCTGGCAAGGCGATGCTACAGCTCGACAACGGCGCGCGACTAAACTTGGAAGGCCCCGCTTCTCTAGAAATATTGTCATCAAGCAAGGCTAAGCTGCGCGAAGGTACGGTCAGCGTTCAATGTCCGGCATCTGCATTAGGATTCGAGTTGGAAGGTCCGGGCGCTTCGGTGATCGATCTTGGAACCGAGTTTGGAATGAGCGCAACTTCCGATGGAACCGACATCCATGTCTTTGATGGCGAGGTCGCTTGGCAATCGTTGTCGAACAAGGAACATCCACGACTTCTTGAATCCGGACGTGCGGTCCGGGTGACCCAGGTCGGTGATGAAGCCATTCCGTTTCAGGTCACTTCCTTTGAGCGGGACTTCTCCATGCCCATTCCCATCGACGGTGACTCCGAGGACGCGACATTGTGTTACGAAGGGTTTGCGTATGACGCGGGAAGTCTTGGCATGTCGGATGGCGGCGAAGGATGGGGGCGAGGTTGGCGGCGGGCGAGTACAGACAAACCGATCGGATTAAAGGTGCTTGACGACGACAGCTTACATCATTCCAAGAGCGGTGTCGCAGATGGTGGACGGCTGCAGTTAAAGGGTTTCAAACGTGCTTGGAGGCAACTGGCCCAGCCTATTCGGATGGATCGCAATGGAACGACTTACTTCAGCTTTCTGCTTCACAAGACCGGGCCGGACAACCCCAATGATCCTGTCACCGCCATGGTGGTCCTTGGTAGCGACGAGAATGCAAAAGCAATGGTCGGAGTTGGTGTTAACGAATTGGATCAGGTCTTTTTGCTGCATTGCGGGAACAACGTAGAGGTCTCGGAAACGATCGTCGAAAGAGCCACGTGTTTCTTCGTCGTCAAGATTGACGCGCGGGACACGTTGTCCGATGAATTGTCGGTGGCGCTGTTCTGGGAAGATGATAGCGTTCCGGAATTCGAGCCAGTGACTTGGGCTCTTCGTGGTACCTCACGATCAGGTGATGAATCGCTAAACCATCTCATCTTGCAAAACAAACGCGGTGCCATTTTTGAACTCGATGAGATCAGGATTGGAACATCGTGGAAATCCGTGACGGCTTCGGAAAGCCGTAAAAAGTAATCAGTGAGGGACTCAGAATTAGAGACAGTCGAATCGCCGATTTCATTCGCTTGTCTCCGTTTGTTTGTCATTCGAAACGTACAGGTTTTTTCACCAATCAGTTGAATATGAGATACATCTACAGACTGTCGATCATCGCACTCGCCACATTGGTTGCGCTGACACCAAAAGCACGCGGTGATGATGCGGGAATTCGCTTCTTCGAGCGAAAAGTGCGTCCCATCCTCGTCAAGCACTGTTACGAATGTCACTCGCATGAAACGGGTGAATCGAATGGCGACCTGTTGGTTGACTCTCGCGATGGTTTGCTTAATGGAGGTGAGTTGGGTCCCGCCATCAAGCCCGGCGATGCGGAAGGTAGCTTACTCTTCGATGCAGTGACTTACCAAAACGAAGATTTGTTGATGCCGCCGGATAAGCGGTTATCGGATACTGAGATCGCAGCGATGCGGAAATGGATCGAGATGGGGGCTCCCGATCCGCGACGCGGCAAGGTGAAAGAAGACGATGCACCGATTGATTTCGAAAAGGCACGAGAGCACTGGGCGTTCAGACCGATAGCGAACCAAGAGCCACCGCAGGTTTTCGACGCACAATGGCCACAGAGCCCGATTGACAACTTCATCCTTGCACGCCTAGAGAAGGAGAAAATGAAGCCTGTCGAATTGGCCGACTCAGCGACGATCATGCGCCGTGTTTACTACGACCTGACGGGCTTACCGCCCACGCCGGAACAGCAGGATCAGTTTCTGCTCGCTGCAAAGCGTGACTCTCCCAAGGCGTATGAACAACTCGTTGAGGATCTGCTCAAGAGTCCTAGGTTCGGTGAGCGCTGGGGTCGGCACTGGCTCGATGTTGTGCACTATGCCGAAACGTTTTCAAAGCCCCGGAATTTCGTCAATCCGTTGATCTGGAAGTACCGCGACTACGTGATCGACGCATACAACAATGACAAGCCTTTCGATCAGTTCCTTACAGAACAGATCGCGGGCGACCTGTTGCCTGCCGAAAAGCTCTCACAGCGTCGCGAGCAGATGGTGGCGACCGGAATGCTGCTCACCGGCCAGCGGGCTTACACAGGCAACGGCAATAGCGCCGAGTCGCAGGAGTATCACGCAGACGACATCGACGATCAGTTGAACGTGATTGGCCATGCGTTTCTTGGTTTGTCGATCGCCTGCGCCCGCTGCCACGACCACAAATTCGATCCAATTCCCACCCGCGACTACTATGCGCTAGCCGGCACGCTTCGCAGCACGTCTTCGTACAACTCCCATGTTGTGCCGCCATTCCACGAAGAAAACCAGGGAGGCCCCTCTGCAGGGGTTTCGGCTCGTTATGTTGCCATGCCGAACGAAGCAAAAAAACTCGAACAGATCAGTACGAGTTTTACCAAAGCGGAAGGCATGCGGTCGACGATTCGCCGGCTGACGGTGCGGCTGGAAAAACTCAAAGCCAACAATTCTTCGCCCGATGAGATAAAGGCGACAGACAAGAAGTTAGCCGGTCTGAAAGTCACCTTGGAAAAACTGGAATCCAAACTCGCCGAACCGATTACTGCCGAGATGGTCGCTGCGGTTGCGGATCATCCCAAACCGGTTGAGCAACCGGTGTTCATCAAGGGCGATTCAGCGAATCCCGGCCCGGTTGTCCCGCGCGGGTTCTTACAGATCATCCCGGTCTCGACCGATACGATCCCCATTCCTGAGGACCAAAGCGGACGCCTGCAACTCGCACGATGGCTGACGTCATCGGATAATCCACTGGTGGCACGCGTTTATGTCAATCGTATTTGGCAGCACCTGTTCGGTATCGGACTCGTCGAATCGGCCGACAACTTTGGCCTGATGAGCCAGCCGCCGAGTCACCCGGCGCTGCTTAACTATCTGGCGCGACAATTCCGCGACGGCGGTATGTCAACAAAATCACTGATTCGGACGCTGGTGCTGAGCCGCACGTATCGGCTGAGCTCGTCGCCGGTGGAATCCGCGATGAAGCGTGATCCCGATGCGAAGCTTCGCTGGCGAATGACACCGAGACGACTGGAAGCGGAAGCGATCCGTGACACCGTGATGCTGGCTTCACAGCAACTCGTCTCCGGCTCACCCGGTCCGAGCGAAGCAGCGCGATTGGGCTTTCATCAGGTTGGTCGTGCCACCGTGTCCTACGACATTCCGCATCGCAGTGTTTATCTGTCGATCTTGCGCGAAGCGGTGCCGCAGCAGCTGGAGTTGTTCGACTTCCCCGATCCGTCTTTTGTCCGTGGTAGACGCTCGACGGCCAACATGCCGACGCAGGCCCTTTACATGATGAATAGCGAATTCATCGCGAAGGCCAGTCGGTTGGCCGCGAAGCACATGATTAAAGTCGATCATCCTGAATCGGCCCGCATTGACCTCGCGGTTCGCACCATCCTTAGCCGTCCCGCTCGCGAGGACGAGAATCGTCAATTGGCTCGCTACCTCGACGACGCGATCAGAGCGGGCGTTGGCACTGAGGAAGCGTGGTCGCAACTGTGCCAAATACTTTTTGCATCAACGGAGTTTCGATATGTTTGGTAATCACTCAGAAAACAATTTCGGTGAGGTCACGCGTCGGCAACTGATGCGAACTTCAACGGCCGGGATTGCCGGACTGGCCCTGAATGTTCTGGCGCAGGAAGACCTTGCCGCTGCTGATGAGAACATCACCGCAGATCAACTGAAATCGGGCAAGCCGCACTTTCGACCTCGCGCCAAATCCGTGATCTATCTGTCGATGAATGGAGGGCCATCGCAGGTTGACACGTTTGACTACAAACCGGTTTTGCAAAAGAGCGATGGCAAATCGGCTGAGGTGGTCAACGGTGGTACGGCATCGCGACTGGCTCGCAAAGGCAAACTCTGGGCATCGCCCTGGAAGTTTTCGCAGCATGGCCAAAGCGGTCTTCACGTCTCTGAACTGTTCCCGCATATTGCCAAGCATGTTGACGACTTGTGCATTATCAACAGTATGCACACCGACGTGTCCGCGCACGCGCTCGCGACGCAAATGCAGTTCACTGGCAGCTTTCAATTCACTCGGCCATCGGTCGGCTCGTGGGTTCTTTACGGTCTGGGATCGGAAGCGAACGATATTCCCGGCTTTGTCTCGCTGCGCAAACGCGAGTTTGGCCCAGGGTTTCTGCCGTCAAATTATCGTGCAACGGAACTGGACGCGAAGTCTGGCGTCAGCAATATTCATAACGACTGGCTCACTCGCGCGCAGCAACGTGCCCAGCTGGATTTATTGAGTCAGTTTGATCGCAGCAGTGCGCAGAACAATCCAGCATTGACAGAAGTGGTTGACGGCGTGCATGCCGATTATGAAATGGCGTTCCGCATGCAGTCGTCGCTACCCGCTGTCCTCGACGTCAAAGATGCACCGCAAAAACTACTCGAAGAATACGGTATCACGGAGACCACCACTCGGGGATTCGGATTGCAATGCTTGGTCGCGCGAAGACTGATTCAACAGGGCGTGCGATTTGTGCAATTGGAATCAGGCGGCTGGGATCAGCATCACACGCTCGTTGATAATCTCAAAACACAGTGTGAGTCGACCGACCAGCCGATCGCAGCGCTGTTGGCAGATCTGAAGCGACACGACCTGCTGAAAGACACGCTGGTCATCTGGGGAGGCGAATTTGGACGAACTCCGTTCTCCGAAGACTGGCCATCCGGTCGCATGAAAGGGCGCGACCACAACGCAGTGGGCTACACGATGTGGCTCGCCGGCGGTGGAGTCAAAGGCGGCATGCGATATGGAATGACCGACGAACTTGGCAGTCAGGCCGTGGAAGACCGCATGCACCTGCACGATCTCCACGCGACCGTGCTGCATCTGCTGGGACTTGATCACACGCGGCTGACATTCAGATATGGTGGCCGGGACTTTCGGCTAACCGATGTGCATGGAGACGTGGCGCACAAGATTATCGCTTGATAGATGACGGGATAGTTTTGGCAGAGAAAGGCCAACTAAGTGGTGGATTCCTGGAGTGCGAAGGGCTTCGTCCGCTGCATATTGGCATTCGCAGAGGCGGATGGAGGGGATCTTCTAGTCGGTTTCCAATCTGTTGGCGGTAGGTTGCTGCCGAGCCTGTGAAGGCGATTGAACAGCCGGGCGCAAGTCGCGTTCGGAGAACATCGTTACCTTCTCCGTAGTGAACGTTTACTTCGTTATCAACAGAAAACGTTGAGAGCAATCAGGAGCGAATGAGCAGTCCGTAACAAAATGAACTCGCTTCGGCCAAGCTCCCCGAGGCGGTCGCTATCCGAACCGGGGGTTTGTTGAGCTAGGTGCCTTTCGTACCAATAGGTTGCGTCGATTGCCATACATTGAGATGTTCAAGTGGAACTCCATTTTGCACAAAATGCGGGTGGAATCTGATGCTGCAAAACCAAAACGGGACCGAATGCGGTTGGCCCTTCATTATCAAGCTTTGCTGGATACTGGGGAGTTTGAATCGCGGGCGGCATTGGCACGTCACCTTGGAGTCAGTCGAGCCAGAGTCACGCAAGTCCTAAACCGACTGAATGGCACCGAAGATGAATCCACCAAGAGTCGATCTACTGATACCGGATAATCTTGAGCACAGAGGACCAAAGCTTCATATGTTGTGAGCCGAGTTTGTCGGGAATCCACGCATCACCAGATGGGTGTCGTCTCGCCAGGGCGCGAGTTTACGCGGCCAATTGATGGTTCGTGGTAGCTTTGGGTGCGTAAGGTCGTATCGACGCCTCATTAGCCTTCAAGACCGCGCCATAGGTTGACTCCCACGTTC